>PXRZ01000043.1:40000-41969 GCA_003022945.1 Halobacteriales archaeon QS_8_69_73
CCCCGCGACTACGAGTGGGCCGCCTCGCAGATCGAGGAGGGGCTGGCCGAGCGGCCGGACGACCGCGGCGAGTTCGACTTCGCCGCCTACGCCGCCGTCTCGGTCGCCGAGGACGGCGACGCCGCGCGGGCGGCCGCCCGTCCGCCGGTGGCGTTCATCGCCGGCGGTGCCGCGCCGCCGCTTTTGAACCGTCACGACCTCGACGCGGCGCTGGCCGAGGAGATCGGCGACCACATCTCGGCCGGCGAGTTCGATGCCGCCTTCGAGGCCGTCTCGGAGGAGATGATCGATGCCTTCTGTATCGCCGGCACGCCGTCGACGATCGCAGAGCGGGTCGAAGCGGTGCTGGAGTACGTCGACAGCTTCGTCGTCGGGGCGCCGCTGGGGCCGGACCCGGAGGCGGCTATCGAGCTTGCCGGGGCGGTGCTCGAGGGTTCGGGAGCAGCCGCCTGAGCTCCGACAGCACCGCGCCGGCGACGAGAGCGCCGAAGGTGCCGGCCGACAGCGTGACGAAGACGAGGCCGCTCAGCACCATCGTCGCCGCGATGGGGTCGGTGGCCGCCACCTTGGCGAAACGCTCGGCGAGGCCGACCGTGTTCTCGTAGAGTCCCGTCTTGATCTCCGTCTCTGCCATACCTCGATTTGGGCGTCCGCCCACTTGGGTGTGTCCGTCCCGGGCGATATAAGCCGCCGGCGACCGTCGTCCGATCATGCGCGACACCTCGCTGGACGACTTCGTCGGCGAGGGCGACGCGAGCGAGGAAGGCGAGTCGACGGACCCAGACGCGCCGGGAGGTGCCGGAGGCGCGGAGCCGGCCTCCGTGGACGCGGAGGCGACCGAAACGGCGACCGACGGTGTAGATGCGGACGCGGACCGAAATGCGGACGGCGGTGACGAGGGAACGCCGGAGCCGGCTGCGCCGACCTTCGACTGGACGCCCGGCGGGTCGGTCTGTGCCGCCTGCGGCGAGCGGGTCGAACGGCGCTGGACCGACGACGGCCGGCTGGTCTGTGCGGCCTGCAAGGGGTGGTAACGCCGCCGCCGTGGGAGTATCTATCATCTCGGCGAGAGCTTCGGAACCCTTATCCGTACCCGCCGGCTCTCTCGAATTGCAATGGCGAACGGAGAAGTCGACTTCTTCAACGACACTGGCGGCTACGGTTTCATCTCGACTGACGACGCGGACGAAGACGTGTTCTTCCACATGGAAGACGTCGGCGGTCCCGACCTGGAGGAAGGTCAGGAGATCGAATTCGACATCGAGGAAGCGGAGAAGGGCCCGCGCGCGACCAACGTTACGCGTCTGTAAGGCCCCTCGTAGCCAGGAAGAACGCGTCGCCTCGCGCGACTGAACTGCAATTTCGCGGCTATTTGACGTCCGACAGCGGCGGTGATCCCCCGAGCACCGCGCCTCGTCCGAGCATCCGGTCCGGGAGCCGGCCGAGTATGGAGACGACCGCGGCCTCCAGCCGTCGAGGACTCCCGGCCGCCGGTGCCTCCGGATCGAACGTGGCAGCCGCGTGTTCACGCGTAGAGAATCTCGCCGTCCAGCCCCTGAGCGTCGTCGAGTGTACCGTCGATACGGCGGACGAGTTCACCCACGTCCTTCCCGTGTTGAGAAACATAGATGACACCCGCGTGGCCGATCTCGGTGCCGTCGACGAGCGAGAGGAAGTCGTCGTAGGTCAGAAGCACCCATCCGCGCTCCGTGGCGTACTCGAGGTGTTCTTCGTCGGAAGCCCCGACAGTCTCTTCCTCCATCGCCGAGGTAACCGTCCAGCCGCGGCGGCGGAGTCCCTCGACGACCGGCATCCAGACGCTCTCGTCGGCGTAGACCTGCCTCATACCGGCGGTTCCGCGGCGCCGGCGTCGCCGCCACGTTCTCGGAACTCCTCGAGGTGGGCGTAGTAGTATGCCAGCGCCGTGTGTGCAGGCGGTACAAGGTGACTGTCCTGGGGCTTGACACCG
>PXRZ01000043.1:42085-95161 GCA_003022945.1 Halobacteriales archaeon QS_8_69_73
TCTCCGACAAATCCGCAACCACGCCGTCCGGGACTACTACAACTCGGATTACAACGACCGGCCATCCGACTACGACCAACATAACAAACTCACAGAGTGGGCAGACCGTTGGCCGAGCTTTGCAGACCCATCAAGACACGCCGCACAACAGGCCATCAGCCAGATACACCGAGATCTAGAAACGCTGCAAGAACGCCGTAACGAGGGCTACAACGTCGGGCGGTTGACGTGGCAAGGTGCAGGCGAGTTTCGGTCGGTGTCGTACAATCAACCTCGTCGCTGGAACGTGGATCACAACACGGGCAACGACCAGTTCGTTCGACTCCGACTCGAAAAGATTGGGTGGTTCACCATCCGAGCAGAGCGCGACGTGCCACCAGCAGACGAGATCGACGAGATAATCCTGAAACAAGAGACAACCGGTTACTGGTACGTCTCGCTCGTGAGCAGTGTTGAACGTGTACCTGAGAAACCGCCACTGAGCGAAATTGACCCCGAGGACTGTGTGGGTGTTGACCTCGGCATCACCAGCTACATCCACACATCGGAAAATCTGTCCGTGGGGACGCTTGACCTGTCGGATGAGTACGACCGCTACGCACGAGAACAGCGGAAACTCGACCGGAAAGAACACGGCTCTGCCAACTGGGAGAAACAACGCCAGAAAGTAGCCCAAGCGAAGCGGACAATCAAGCAGAAAGTACTGGACTATCAACACAAACTCACGACGTGGCTCGTCCAAGAATACGATGTTGTGGCCGTCGAAGATTTGGATGTGAAGCCGATGCTGAAAACCAGCCAGAACGCGAAAAACAAGCAAGACGCCGCGTGGTCACGGTTTCTCGAACTGCTTGAGTACAAGGCTGACTTACACGGAACACACGTTGAAAAGGTGAAACCAGAAGGCACGACCAAAGAGTGCGCGGTCTGTGGTGTCGAGACAGCCAAGCCAATCTGGATTCGTGAGCATTCGTGTCCTGCGTGTAGTCATACCGATGACCGTGACCTCCACACCTCAGCGAGAGCGTGTGGATGCAAAGCGCGTCGTTGAAGCAGGAAGCCCCGGGGCTTGACCCCGGGGTGCGTTCACGTCCTCGAGGGTCAACACCGGGTAGAGGTCGATTATCTCGTCGGGCGAGTAGCCGCTGTGCTCGTAGGCACTCGCGACGTTCCACACCCGGATACCCGTCTCCTCGATGGTCGGGGCACCGTCGCTGTGGTCCGGGTCGCGGACGATTTCGGTCATATACTTTTGTTTTGCGCCACGATATTTAAACGGTCGGCGACCCGTCCGGTGTCGAGAGGCCCACTCGGTGCGGACGCCCGCGGGTGACTCCCGGGCGACCCCGGTCTCATCGAAGTAGAGGTCAGAACGGTCCCCGTTCGTCTTTCGGCGGGTACTTCCGGGGACGGCGTTCGTACGGCTATATTCGATACGGCGAGAGAATTCCGCCGTCGACGGCGCTCGCGCCGTCTGCTCGTGGCATCTTCGACGCCGCGCTGTCGTCGGCACTGCCCGACTGCCTGAGGGACGTGGTCCCTCTCTGTCGTCGGGCGACGCCCGACAGCCTGAGGGAGCTTCGCTTTCTCTCCGTTCATGGCGCGGAGGATTCACATTCGACACACCCCACAGTGCTTACTTCCCTCGGGGTCGTGGAACGGACAACGACATGTCTTCGGTGACCAGGAGAGATACGCAGGATTCCGCCACAGCGTCCGTGAGCCCTCCATGAACGACACGACCGACCAGGCGACGGCGACGACGGACACCGATCTCGACGTCGAGACGGCGGGAGAGACGGCGCGTGCGGTCATCGACAACGTCCAGCGCGTCATCGTCGGCAACGACGAAGTGATCGAACACCTGGTCACCGCGCTGCTCGGCGGCGGCCACGTCCTGCTGGAGGACGTCCCGGGCGTGGGCAAGACGATGCTGGCGCGGTCGATCGCCGAGTCCTTCGACTGCTCGTTCAGCCGCGTGCAGTTCACGCCGGATCTGCTGCCGGCCGACATCACCGGCGCGAACGTCTACGACCAGAAGGACGGCGAGTTCGAGTTCCGCCCGGGGCCGGTGTTCGCCAACGTGGTATTGGGCGACGAGATCAACCGCGCGCCGCCGAAGACCCAGGCGGCGCTGCTGGAGGCCATGGAGGAAGAGCAGGTCAGCGTCGACGGTCGGACCCGGGCCGTCCCGGACCCGTTCGTCGTCATCGCCACGCAGAACTCCGTCGAGCGGGAGCGGACCTACGAGCTCCCGGCGGCGGAGCTCGACCGGTTCATGCTGAAGCTCCATCTCGGCTACCCCTCCGAGGACGAGGAGACGACGGTCATCGACCGCGCGGTCGGCGGCCACGCCATCGACGACATCGAGCCCGTCGCGCGGGCCGAGGACCTCCGGGCCGCCCGGACGGTGACCGCCCGAATCGAGGTCGGCGACGCCGTCCAGTCGTACGTCACGCGGCTGGCGAGCCACACCCGCGAGCACGCACAGCTGGGCGCCAGCCCCCGCGGCTCGATCGCGCTGGTCCGGGCCGCACAGGGGCGGGCACTGTTGGACTCCCGGTCGTACGTCGTCCCGGACGACGTGCAGGCGGCGGCGCCGGTGGTGCTGCCCCACCGGATGCGGGCCGAGCCGGGCGGCGCCGACGCCGTCGAGCTCGTCGCGCGGGCCCTCGAGGCCGTCCCGGTCGAGGGGTAACCCGATGGGGCTCCGTCTCCGCGACCTGCGGCCGACCCGCCGTGGCGTCGTCGCCGCCGCGATCGTGACGGGGGCGCTGCTGGCCGGGACGGCGGCGCCGCGATCGCTGAACGCGGTCGTGGTGCCGGGGCTGGTGGCGGTCGTCGCCGCCGTCGTCCAGCTGTGGCGAGCCGGCGAGCCGGCCGTCGAGCGGTCCGTCCCGGCGCCGGGCTTCCCCGGCGAGCGCCGGACCGTCGAGGTCGACATCGACGCGACGGTCCCGTGTCGCGTCGTCGAGGCGGTCGGTGACGGGCTCGCGGCCGACGACCCGACAGCGGCGGTCGGCCACGGCGGCCGCCTGACCTACGAGGTCGAACTGCGGCGCCGCGGCGCCCACGACCTCGGGCCGGCGACCTGCCGGGTCACCGACTCGCTGGGACTGTTCGCCGCTGAGGTCGCCACGACCGGAACAGCGACGGCGCTGGTCTACCCGCCCGTCCGGTCGGTCGACGGCGGGCCGCTGTCGGCGCTGACCCGGCGGGACCGCGGCGGCGAGCGGACCTCCTTCGAGCGGCTCCGGGAGTTCTCGCCGGGCGACACGATGCGGGACATCGACTGGCGGGCCAGCGCCAAGCGCGGGGCCGACGAGTTCGTCGTCGCGGAGTACGGCGACCGCGCCGGTGGCGACGCCGAAGTCGTGACCGTCACCGGCGAGGCGGCGCCGGGCGGGGCGGACGCGATGGCCGCGACCGTCGCCGGCGTCGCCGCCCGCCTCCACGACGCCGGGGTGACGGTGTCCGTGGCGGTCCCTGGCGGCCGGGAAGGGGCGCCGCCCGGGCGGGCGAGGGCGCTGCTCCGGCTGCTGGCGCTGACCGGCGACGGCCGCCTCGATGCCGAACGGCGGGAGGCCGCCGACGTCCGCGTCGTCGGCGAGGGCGACCGGGCGACGGTGTCGCTCGCCGACGGAGAGGTCGAGATTGAGGTGGACGACGCCATCAACGGCGGCCGCGAGTACAGTTACGAGCGCGGCCACGGTCGGACCCGGACCCGGGACCGTGATCGAGAGGTGGTGGCGTGAGCACCGCCGACGGCGTCCGCTGGCGGGCGGGAGCGCTCTTCGACCGGCTGCCGGTCGCTCGGGCCGCCGCGCTCGGCGGCGTCGGGCTCACCCTCGGGGCCTTCCTGTCGGTGCTTCACGGCGTCCTCGTGGTGACCGGCGACCCGACGCGGCTCTACTACGTCGTCGCCGGCGCGGCGCTGGCGGGGACGGTCCTCGCGCGGTTCATCCGGCCGCGGGTCGCCGCGGCGGTCGGCGTCGCCGGCGTCGCCGCCGGGATGTACCTCTACGTCGCCTCGCTACCCGGCGGCTTCGGCTTCCTGGCGCTGCTGGCGCCGATGCTCAACGACGCGGCGGCGCTGCTGTCGGGGCTGTCGGTGCTGCGGGTGGTCAACGCCGATGTCTGGGCGCTGGCGGCCGCGCCGGCACCGGTGTTCCTGGCGTGGTACCTGGCGGTCCGGGGGCGGTACGGGGCCGGCGCCGGGGTGGCCGGCGCCGGCCTCGGACTGGTCGTACTGACCGGCGACGCGACGACGGCGACGACGCTGGCCGGCGTTCTCGGGGTAGTGCTGGCGGTCGCCTTCGGCGACTGCGACCGCCGGGGCGAGCGGCTCCGCAACGCCGACGGCGTCGTCGTCCTGCTGGCGACGATGGTCGTGCTGACGCTGTTCGTCGGCGTCATCCCGGGCGCCGCGGGATCGCTCGTCTCGACCGACGGCGTCAGCGTCGGCGGCGAGACGTCGACCGTGGAGTCGAGTCTCGTCTACGCCGGCGACAGCGTCGCCGTCGCCGGGGCGGTCGAACTCTCGCCGGCGGTGCGGTACACCGTCGAGTCCGAGTCGGCCGCCTACTGGCGGGTCGGCACCTACGACCGCTACACCGGTGGCGGCTGGGTCCGATCGGGGAGCCTTCGGAGCTACCGGGGCGATCTCCGATCGCCGCCGGGCCGCAGCCGGACGCTCACGCAGACGTACACCGCCGAGACCTCGATCGCGACGCTGCCGGCCGCCGCCAGGCCGACCGCGATACGGGACGTTCCGGTTCCGGTGCAGGTGACCACCGCCGGGACCTTCCAGCCGGCCAGCCCGCTGCAGGCCGGCGAGTCGTACACGGTCGTCAGCGAGCGGCCGACCGCCGGCGCCGACGCTCTCCGGGAGGCCGGTACCGACTACCCCGAGGCCGTCGAGGCCCGGTACACCCAATTGCCCGCGAGCACACCCGACCGAGTCGCCGAACGGACCGACCGGCTGACCGCCAACGCCGACAACCCCTACGACACCGCCCGGGTCGTCGAGCGGTACCTCCAGAACAACTACGACTACTCGCTGGACGTCGAGCGGCCGAGCGGCGACGTCGCCGACCGGTTCCTCTTCGAGATGGACGCCGGCTACTGCACCTACTTCGCGACGACGATGGTGGCGATGCTCCGCACGCAGGATATCCCCGCCCGGTTCGCCGTCGGCTACACCTCCGGCCAACAGGTGGAAAACGACGAGTGGACCGTCAGGGGGTACGATTCCCACGCCTGGGTCGAGGTCTACGTCCCCGAGACGGGGTGGGTCCGGTTCGACCCGACGCCGGACGCCCCCCGCGAACGGACCGAACGGCAGCGGCTCGCCGACGCCCGCGAGTCCGGTAGCGAGGCCGTCGACACCGACGCCTCGAACGACTCCGAACTCGACCGCGGGACGCCCGAGCCGCGGCCGACCGCCACGGGCGACCCGACGACGGACCCGTTCCGGAACGAGAGCCGACCGCCCGGCGTCGACCGGGGCGGCGAGACGGGCGGCGACGGCCCCGGGCCCTCGCCGTCGGTGCCGCTGCCGAACCGGGAGCAGGCCGGCGTCGGGCTCGTCGTCCTGGCGGGGCTGGCCGCCGCCGGCCGACGGACCGGCGCCGACCGCCGGCTCTACCGCGAACTGTGGCTCCGGCGGCTGCCGGACGACTCCCCCGAGGCGACCGTCATCGGGGCGTTCCACCGGGTCGTCCACCTCGAGGAGCGGGCCGGCCGCGAGCGCGAACCCGGCGAAACCGCCCGGACGTTTCTCGCCGACAGCGACCGACGGGCCAGACGTGTCGGCGAGCTCTACGAGCGGGCACGGTACGGTCACGGCGTCGACGAGGCCGACGCCGCCGAGGCCGCCGCACATCTGTCCGACCTGCTCGAGGAGCGCTCTCGGCTGCCAGCGGTGGTGAGACGGCCGCATACGGGCTCCCGATAGTGTTTAATATCATCGTCGTGTACGGCCTGACGTAATGTCGGAAGTCTGCTCGACGTGCGGGCTCCCTGACGAACTCTGCGTCTGCGAGGACGTCGCCAAGGAGTCGCAGGAGATAACCATCCGCATCGACGAGCGCCGATACGGAAAGGAGGTAACGGTCGTCGAGGGGTTCGACCCCCGCGACGTCGACCTGGATTCGCTGTCGAGCGACCTGAAGTCGAAGTTCGCCTGTGGCGGCACCGTCGAGGACGGCGCCATCGAACTCCAGGGCAACCACCTCGACCGCATCGAGGACTTCCTTCGAGAGAAGGGGTACAACGTCGCGTGACCGCTCTGTAAACTACCCCGCCCTACTCGCTCCCTTTCGCCTTGCGGCGGTCGGTCACTCCTTGAGGGCGGGGCTTTCCCGCAACGCAATTGTGCCCCGCGACCCCGTGCGTGGGCGCGGCCCGGCTTTCTCTTGTCGTTCCACAGTGGAGGCGGCGGGTCGGAGTGGGTGCTGCGACCCGCGCTTGCCGGACCTGTGCCGTGGATTGTCCCGCCGGTTTAATTCCCGGTGTTCTCGCGCTCTATCCCCAAGCGGGGAACGGGAGCGGGGACGGCAGTAAATCGAGGAACGGCCCACGAGGGAAAAACAGGTTGCCACACGGTGAAAGTGAACGGAAACGGGCGCTCCTCCCCTTCCTACCGTTCGCTTCGCTCGCGGCTGAGGAAGGGGGCTCCGCGCCCTGCACCGCTGCCGCTGACCGCACGTCGAGCGTCCGTTCTTACTCCGTTCTCTTGTCGCCGAGCGACTGCGCCGGTCAGAACGGCGCTTCCTCTTCCTCTTCCTCCTTCTCTCCGTCGCCGAGCTCCTCGCCGCCGTCGGCGGTTCCGTTGTCCCCGTCGCCCGTTTCGAGATCGTACGACCAGCCGCTGACCCCGGTCGACAGCGACTCGACCCGCCCGGAGAAGCCGTCGAAGGAGCCGATGAGTCGGGCCGCCTGGACGCTGGCCTCGCCCTTCGGGCAGACGGTGACGACGCGGTCGGCGCCGGCGACCGCCTCGATCCGGTCGGTCAGCTCCTCGAACGGGACGTTCTCGCTGTCGGGGATGTGGCCCCGCCGGAACGCCGATGGCGACCGGATGTCGACGACCCGGACGTTCTCGTCGTCGGTCAGCAGCGCGTGCAGTTTCTCGTCGTCGATCTCGCCGTCCATACCGGTCGAAGGGCGACGACGGGCTTAAGCGGCCGGCTAAAGATAGCCGTCGGCTGCCGCCAGCAGCAGTCCCTCCATCGTGGCGTCGTTGGCCGGCGGCTCGCGGGCCAGCTCCCGGGCCGTCTCCGGCGGGACGGTCCGGACGTCGAGGAACTCGCTGCCGTCGAGCGTCCGCTCGCCGGTCGAAAACTCTTCCGCCCAGACGATGCCGCGCTCGTGCCGCAGCAGCCCCGTCGAGCACCAGAACGACTCGATCAGCTCGACGTCGTCGGCGACGAGACCGACCTCCTCCTCCAACTCGCGGGCGCCGGCCTCGGCGTAGCTCTCGCCGTCCTCGACGACGCCGGCCGGCAGCTCGTAACACAGCTCCCGGATGGTCGGGCGGAACTGCTCGATCATCACGACCGCCCGGTCGGCGTCGACCGGCGGCAGCCCGAACTCCGCGGGAGCGTCGACGACCGCGACGACGACGGCCGCCGCCGGCAGCTCCGCCCAGTAGTAGCGCTTCCGGTCGCCGTCGGGCAGCTCCACGAGGTCGTAGCCGCCGGTGTACCAGCCGGTCTCGTACTCCGCGACCGACTCGACGACGCGCCAGTCGTGGTCGGCGGGGCTCGGATCAGGGTCCGACTTCGGGTCCGGGTCCGGGTCCGGACCGGAGTCGGAGTCCGGGTCGGCGTCGTCGGTCACGCTGCCTCCGGCGGCCGGACGATCTCCAGCCGGTAGCGCGTCCCGTCGACCCGCAGGAAGGCGACGTCACCGGTCGGCGAGTCGCCGCGCCGGTCGACGGCCGCCGGCGTCCGGGCCTCGAACTCCTCGAACTCCGCGAACGGCGTGTGCGTGAACGCTTCCTTGAATCCGACGACGCCGGTGTAGTACGGCTCCGACCGGCCCGGGGCGTCGTCGGCCGCCGTGACGGCTCCGAAGGAGTAGGGGAACCGGCGTTCGGAGAGGTTCTCGCCGGCGACGGCCGACCCGCCGGCGGCGACCGTCGCCTCGACGTAGTAGGGGTCGCCGGTTCGGATAAGGCCGGGCAGCGCGCCGAGCGCCAGCAGCGCGACGACCAGCCCGGTGATGACCAGCAGAGCGTTGCGGGTTACGGGTCGCATAGCTCCTCGCGGTAGAGCCGGTTGAACGCCATCCGTCGGACGGTCGCGACGGCCGCCTCCGGCTCGGAACCAAACGTCGCCGCCACTGCCCGGCCGGTGGCGGGAGCGTCGTGCCAGGCGACCCGGTCGGCCGCCTCGTGGCCGACGACGTGGACCTCGTGGGCCGTCTCCGCGCGCCAGGCCTCGAACGCCTCGGCGTCGTCGACCCGGACCGCCAGTTCCTCGGCGAACATCGCCTGTCTGGCCGTCTCCACGACGTCGCCCGTCACCCGGTCGTCGTACTCCTCGCGGTCGAACTCCATGGCCTTCGCGACCTCGCGGACGACCGACTGTGCGGTCGGCCCGAGCGCCTCGAAGCGCTCGTGGGCCGCCGTCCACGTCTCCGGCGCCAGCGTACCCCTGGGCATGTCCACCCGTACGGACGCGGGGGTATTACCCGTTATTATCCTCGCCGTCGTCCTCGAGCATCCGGCGGGTCATTTCGCGGGCCTCCTCGAGAATAGCCGCCGTCTCCTCGTCGGTCGACTCGCCGGCCCCGCCTCGGTCGCGCATGCGGTCGGCGTGGGCGTGGTCAGCGTGGTCGTGGTCGCGGCCCGCGTCGTCGAAGAGGGCGCCGGACCGCTCGGCCGGCGGGTCGCCGCCGTCGTCGAGGCCGCCGACGGTGTCCTCGAACACCTGGGGGAACTCGACAGTCTCGACCTCCTCGGTGGCAGCGTCGGCCAGTTCGGTCTCGCCCATTTCACCCCAACCGGGGACGTGCTTGTCGAGCCAGGCTTCGTGTGCGTCGTCGCCGAGCATGGCGGTGAAGGCGAGGTGGTTTGCGAGATGACCCCCGTCGGCCTGGGGGTCCGAACAGACCGGACAGGCGTATCCCATGTTCGCCGTTGGGGGCCCAGCCGCAAAACGGCTTTGACCTCCCTCTGCGGCCGAAGTCGCGGGATTCCACGCGCGGCGGACATCCCGGCGATGCCACACCCGCCGGTAAATTTCCCCTCGCGGGTACTTCGGTTCACGGACACTAGGGTGGCCCCATCCGGGGGCCGGCGTGTGCGCCCTCGCGGGCCGTATCCACTACCGGCGACCGTAGCCCCTCGGTGCGCCCGAGGCCGCGGGCCGGGCCATCGACCCGACACACTGCCACCGATGGCACGTGTCCCAAGCCGGCGCTGGGTTGCGTTTTGATTGCTCTCGTGGACCGTATGGACGCCCTCGCCCTCGGGGGCAAGGGGAAAACGCTGTAGAAGGCGTCCGGAACTCCGGGCCGCCCCAGTTCGATAGCCGCGTTTTCGCCGTCCCACGTGTCTCTTCGTCTCGTCTCTGGCAGAGTGAGCGTCCGGGATGCGGGGGGCCGTCGCCGGGAGATCGGGGGCTATGGTGTCGCTTGCGCTCACCACCTGAAGCGGTGGGCTTCCGCTCGTCGCGTGTTAGGCCTCTCGGACCATGATGTGGGCGTCCTCGCCGTCATCGTAGTACGCGGGGACGGCGTGGTGGGTCTCGAAGTCGAACTCCCGGTACAGCGACCGTGCGGCCTCGTTTGTCGCCCGGACCTCGAGCTTCACCCGGTCGGCACCGTCGACGGCGAGGGCCCCGAGCGCCTCCCCGAGCAGGAGCCGGCCGATGCCCTCGCCCCGGCGCTCCGGCGCGACCGCGAGGTCCTTGATGTGGCCCATCGCGGTGCCGTGGTTCGGCGTCGTGTCGGCGACCACGTAGCCGACCACGCGGAACACCTCCAGCAGGTCCGCGCGGACCGCCTCCCGGACCTCCATCCCGATGCGCGCGGTAGTCGCGGTCACGCCGTGTAGTTGTGCCGAGGGTACTATATTCCTACCGACGGCCGATAGTGGGCCAGAAGATTCATGTGCGTGTACATTTAAGTTCGGGGTGCACCCGATTGGGTGCATCCCCACCCCCCCCCACCCGCTTTCGAACGCCAGACAGCGACGCTCTCCGGCGATCTCCCCCACCCCCTGTTCCGGGGACCGTCGTGTCCGGCGTCTCTTGACCACCGACGACACCCTGACCACGGTATCGTCCGTTCAAAAGGTACTGCGGGCCGCTCAGTCGTCGGCCGGCGCGGCGCCGGCGCCGTCTTCGTGTTTTCTCTTGACGTGCGGCAGTTTGCCGCCGTCGGCGAGGATACGCCGCTCGCGCTCGGAGGCGTCCAGCGTTGCGGTGAGCTCCCAGTCGTCGTCGACGCGGACGGTGAACTCCTCCTGACCGGAGGCGACGGCCTCCGCGACGTCGTCGATGACTTCGACGTCATCGCCCTGCTCGATGCGCTCGTAGTCGGCCGCGTCGATCTCCAGCGGCAGGAGCCCGAAGTTGAACAGGTTGGCCTTGTGGATGCGGGCGAAACTCCGGGCCAGCACGCCCTCGACGCCGAGGTACATCGGACACAGCGCCGCGTGCTCCCGCGAGGAGCCCTGGCCGTAGTTCTCGCCGGCGACGAGGAAGCCGCCGTCGCTCTCGAGGGCGCGCCGGGCGAACGAGTCGTCGACCCGCGACAGCGTGAATTCGCTCAGCTTGGGGATGTTCGACCGGTACATCAGGATGTCCTGGGTCGCGGGGATGATGTGGTCGGTCGTGATGTTGTCCCGCATCTTCAGCAGCGCCGGCCCCTCGAGGTCGGCGCCGAGCGGGTCCTTCAGCGGCACGTCGCCGATGTTGGGGCCCTTGATCAGTTCGTCGTCGACCGCCTCGTCGGGTGCGATGAGGTCCGGGTCGTCCTCGCCCATGCCCGGGCTGTACTTGTCGCCCATCTCGAAGCCGGGGTCCTCGAGGTCGCCGAGCTCGTCGGCGAGGTCCCGGGGGTCGACGATCTCGCCGGCGACCGCCGCCGCCGCCGCCACCTCCGGCGAACAGAGGTAGACGCTGTCGTCTTCGATGCCCGAGCGGCCCTCGAAGTTGCGGTTGAACGTCCGCAGGCTCACCGAGTCGGAGGCCGGCACGTGACCGATGCCGATACAGGCACCGCAGGTCGCCTCCGAGAAGTTGACGCCGGCGGCCATCATCTCGGCGGTCCAGCCCTCCCGGGCCAGCATCTCGGAGGCCTGCTTGGAGCCGGGCGCGACGATCATCTCCGTCTTCCGGTCGGTGGTGCGGCCCTCCAGCATCTTCGCCGCGGGCAGGACGTCCTCGTAGGCGCCGTTGGTGCAGGAGCCGACGATGACCTGGTCGACGTCGGTGCCGGCGACCTCGCGGACGGGCACGACGTTGTCCGGCATCGACGGGCAGGCGATGAGCGGCTCGATCTCCGAGAGGTCGACGACGATCTGGTCGGCGTAGTCGGCGTCCTCGTCCGACGAAAGCTCCACGTACTCGTCCTCGCGGTCGAGCCGCGAGAGCCACTCTTCGGTCCGCTCGTCGGTCGGGAAAATCGAGGAGGTCGCGCCGAGTTCCGTGCCCATGTTGGTGATGGTCGTCCGCTCGGGGACCGACAGCGTCTCGACGCCGGGGCCGGTGTACTCCAGTACCCTGCCGACGCCACCCTTGACGGTCAGCTCCTGCAGGAGGTGCAGGATGACGTCCTTGGCAGTAGCCCACTCGCCGAGCTCGCCCTCAAGACGGACCTCGACGACCTCCGGCATCTCGATGTAGTAGGCGTCGCCGCCCATCGCCACCGAGATGTCGATGCCACCGGCGCCGATGGCCAACTGACCCAGCCCGCCCGGCGTCGGCGTGTGGGAGTCGCTGCCGAGCAGCGTCTTACCCGGCGCCGCGAAGTTCTCCTTGTGGACGTTGTGACAGATGCCGTTGCCCGGCCGGGAGAAGTAGGCGCCGAACGTGCCCGCCGCCGACCGGAGGAAGCGGTGGTCGTCGGTGTTCTTGAAGTCGAACTGGTAGGTCTGGTGGTCGCAGTACTGCGCGGCGAGTTCGGTCTGGATCTCGTCGAGGCCGAGCGCCTCGAACTGCAGCCAGACGAACGTCCCCGTCGTGTCCTGCGTGAGCACCTGGTCGATCTCGATTCCGATCTCCTCGCCGGGGGCGCCCTCGGTCGATTCGGCGTCGGGCGGCTCGCGGCCGCCTCGGCCGCTCTGTCGGCAAGTTGCGCCGATTCCGTCCGGGGCGAGGGTCGTCGCCCGCAGGTCGCTTCGCTGTCGTCGCTGCTCACGGCTCCCTCCGGTCACCGGCAGAGCGAAGCTCTGCCGAGCCCTCGCTCGCTTCACTCGCGAGGACGCCGTTCGCGTTCCGCGTTCCCGAGGCCTCGGTCGCTCCGCTCCCTACGGCCTCGCTACTGCTCGCGGGTCGCTCCGCTCCCCGCTCGCTTCCGGAGACGCTCCCTGCGGTCGCGTCTCCCTACGCCAACCGCGAGAACGCCAGATCCCCGCTGGTGTCCTCGACGAATATCTCGACCACGTCGCCCTCGCTGGCGCCGGGCACGAAGATGGTGTAGTCGCCGCGGTGGGCGACGCCGTCGCCCTTCCGGCCGGTGTCGGTCACCTCGACGGTGTAGGTCTCGCCGGCCTCGACGTCGTCCTTGCTCTGCTGGGTCGACCGGGAGCCGCTTTTCTTCTGAACTGGGCGGAACGCCCCGCAGGCGTCGCACCGGAGCATGGTCGTGCGGTCCTCCTGGACGAGCCGGGTGTCCGGCAGGCCGCACTCGCTGCAGCGGACGTACTCCTCGGTGTACTCCTCGACGGCGCCCTGGAAGTCCCGCACCGAGAACTCGCCGTTGTAGCGGCCGACGCCGGCTTCGAGCTTCCCGGAAGTGGCCAGCGAGCGCTGGACGAACCGGTGGAGGTGGTCCGTCGAACGGTTCAGCGCGTCGGCGACCGCCTCGAGGTTGTTGAACCGCGTGAATGCCCCGTCCGCCTGGGCCTCGGCGTCGGGAACCGAGAGCCGGTCGCCGCCCGAGTCGATGTCGGGGACGGCCTCCAGCGCCCGGTCGAGGCTGGCTTCGTACTCCATATCACAAGAAAGCGACCGCGACGGAAAGGGGTTCCGAGAGCGGCCGTGTTTAGTTGCGCGAGAACCGGCCGGTCGGCCGACTCGGACGAGACCTCGAACGGGGCTGACCGCTCGCGGGGCGAGGCCGAGCGAGCGCAGCGAAGGAGGCCTCGTGAAGCAGCGAGCGGGAGGGGGCAGACACGCCGCCGTCACCGCCGAACGACATTACTCCCTCCTCACCGAACACCATCCCGAGAGCGGGGCGAAGCGACTTGTGGCCGGCGGTCCGACGGCCGGTATGGAGCCGACGACGCCGCAGGAGGCCTGCTTCGAGGCCGGCATCAAGTTCGGGACGCTCTACCACCAGTTCGCCGGGACGCCCGTCTCGCCGGCCAGCGCCGCCAGCCTCGAGACGGCCATGGAGGCGGCCATCGAGAACCAGCCGTTCTGCGAGTCGGTGACCGTCGACGTCCGCGAGGAGGAACTCGCGACGGAACTCGACGGCCGGTCCGCCGACTACACGGAGCTGACCGGCCGGTTCATGGAGGTCGAGATGCGCATCGACTACGAGGGGAGCACGGTCCGGACGTCGATGTCGATGGAGGGCGACTACCCGCGGATGCGGGTCGAAGAGGTCGTGGAGTGAGTTGGGTCGCGTTTAGTTGAGCGACGCTGACAGAAAATCCACTGCCGGGCGGGACTGGAAGGGGCTGCGCTCTCGGCGAGCGAGACGACGCAAGGACCGCAGGACGCAGTCCGAGGACCGCAGCGAGTCGCAGCCGTCGAGAGCGAAGTTCATCGAGGAAGAGCGGCGTACATGGCCCTCCACGCCATCGACGCGCTCGGCGACGCGATAACGGCGACAAAGGAGTACCGCCCGACGGGGCCGGCCGAATGGCTGTGGCTGGCGCTCGTCACCCTGCTCGTCGGCGGGGTCGGTATCAGCCTGCCGAACGGTGGCAGCCCCGGCGGTGTCGGCACCCTCAACGACGCCGGCGACCCCGGCCCCGCTGACGCGCCGGACGT
Source organism: Halobacteriales archaeon QS_8_69_73 (assembly GCA_003022945.1). GTDB lineage: Archaea > Halobacteriota > Halobacteria > Halobacteriales > Haloarculaceae > Natronomonas. The sequence continues at coordinate 56,260 of PXRZ01000043.1, forward strand.
CGACCCCGGGGCCGTCTTCGCGGAGGCGCTCGTCGCCGTCGTCGCCATCGTGATCGTCCTCTGGCTCGGGGTCACGGTGCTCGGCGCGGCGCTCGAGTTCCCGTTCCTGGCGTGGCTCCGGGACGGCGAGGCCGACACGGCCGCGACGGTGCGCGCCCACCTCGGACAGGCCCTCGGGCTGGCGGCGTTCCGGGTCGTCGCCGGGCTCGCCGGATTTGCCGTGACACTTGCGCTGGTCATTTCGACCGTCGGGACCGACGGCCGGCTACTGGAGTACGCCGCCGCGGCCGCCGAGTTCGGGCCCGTCCTCGCGCTCGTCGGGCTCGTCACCGGCGTGGTCACAGCGTTCACGACGGCCTTCGTCATCCCGACAATGCTGCTGGAGGACGTCGGCGTCCTCGGCGGCTGGCGGCGGTTCTGGGCGACGCTGTCCGACGCGCCGAAGCAGTTCCTCGCCTACGCGGTCGTCGTCGCAGTTGTGGCGTACGTCGGAGTCATCCTCGTCGGACTGCTGGCACTGCTGGCGCTGATTCCGGGGCTGCTCGTCGGCGGCCTCCTCGGGGTGGTCGCCGGAGTCGCGGCCGGGGCGGTCGCCGGGATCGTCGTCGGCGCGGCCGTCGTCGCGCTCTCCGTCGTCATCGTCGGGCTCGCCGCCTACGCGCTGCTGCAGGTGTTCCTCCGCTACTACGCGCTGTTCGTCCTCGGGCGGATCGACGGGGAGCTGGACCTCGCTACCCGCCGCCGTCGGACGATCGAGGGCGACAGTGCCGGCGGCGACGGGCCGGCGGCCGGTCCCAACGACCCGCAGGTCGGCCCGTAGCGGCCGCGACCGGCCGGTGACTTCACTTTCGCTTTCCGGCGTGTCTTTAATCACGCCTGCCACGAATGGTGTGTATGAGCCAGGCGACACTCGACGATGACGAACTGTTCGACGAGGCGGCCAGCGAGATGCGCGAGGACGTCGAATCCAGCCTCGACGACGCCCGCGCCGCGCTGCCGGAGTCGGACGACATCTGGGACGCCGAGGCCGACAACACGCTGGGCGTGCTCAACGGCCTGAAGGAGGGACTGGATGCCGGCGACGCCGAGTCACACCTCCGAGACGCCAAGAAGTGGTACGCCGTCGGCACCGAGGCCGGCGCCTTCGACGACGCCGACGACCTCGAGGCCGCCATCGCCGACCTGGAGGGCGTCGTCGAGGGCATCGCTGAGGCCCACGACCAGGTGGGCGACCTCACGGCGACCATCCCGGAGCTGCGGGGGAGTCTCAACGAGGCGAACGACGACTGATACGGATCGTCGTAACGAAGTACCGGCGAGCGCCCGGTACGGGTCGGCGCTCGCCGGTAAAAGACGACGACAATCCGTATGACGACGGTCAGCCCCGGGCGACGACCGCCTCGAGCAGCTCCGTCAGCGCCGCCGCCGACTCCTCCAGCAGCCGCTCGCCCAGCGCCGCGTCCCCGTCGCGGGGGTCTCCGACGACGCCGCTGTCGGTGAACGCCGCGGAGTCGTAGGCGAGGTTCGTCCCGTGGAGCCACTCGCCCCACCCCTCGGCGGCGCCCTCGGCGGCCCGATCGGTGCGGTCCTCGTGGACCAGCTCCGGCCGGAGATGCCGGACGAACGACGTCTCGGCGGGCCCGGCGTGGCCCATGTCGTCGCCGGCGGCGTCGAACCAGGTGAACGGGACGGCGTAGCTCGCGCCGTCGCGGCTGAACCGCCCGCAGACCTCCCGGAGAGCGTCGACGTTGCCGCCGTGGCCATTGACGACGACCACCCGGTCGAGACCGTGGCCCGTGAGGCTCTCCATCGTCTCGCGGACGTACGCGCGGAAGGTGTCCGGGCTCACCCAGAGGGTGCCGTCGAAGGCGCGGTGTTCCTCGGCGACGCCGACGGGGATCGTCGGGCCGACGAGCGCCTCACGGTCGCCGTCGCCGTACCGCTCGGCGCCCGCCTCCGCGACCGCCTCGGCGGTCATGGCGTCGACGCCCAGCGGCGCGTGCGGGCCGTGCTGTTCGGTGCTGCCGACGGGCAGCAGCGCAGCGTCGGCGTCGGCGTCGCGGACGTCGGTCCACGTCGATTCGGGAAGGTTCATACCGGTAGTTGGCGGCGCCGTCGCTTGTAGCCAGCGGTCGCCGCGAAGGGGTAAAGCCCGTCTATGCGATCAGCTGTTCCTCGCCGCGCTCGACCCTGACGGTACAGGGCGGCGAGATCTTGTTGTAGGCGCGGCGGAAGGCGTCCTTTGCGATCTCGGCGTCATCGGGGTTGCACCAGACGGTGAAGAGCCGCTCGCCCCGTTGGATGCGGGCGGCGGTGCCGACGATCTTGCCGAAGGCCTGCCGCATCCCGTCGGAGACGCGGTCGGCGCCGGCGCCGGTCGCCTGCTTGTTCTCCCGGATGACCTGGTGGGGGAACTTCCGGAGGATCATCTTGTAATCGCCGCCCTCGCCGAGTTCCTTCAGCATCCGGCGGTTGGCCGACAGCCGCGCCGACTCTGTACTCCCGTCGCGTGTACGACGGCTTGTCGATGTTTCGGTACATCGAGGCGGGCTTGTCGCTCATGCTACGTGAGAGGTCGAGTTCGCGGATAAAGCCTTCGAAGCGCGCCGCTGCGGCGTCAGCCGCGCCGCGGGAGGAACGCCAGCGCCGCCAGCAGGAAGCTCGAGCCGGCGCTGAAGATGACGACGTATAGCAGACCGCTGACCCGCTGCTGGTGGTAGGCGACGTTCTCCTCGTAGCTGTCGTATCCTTCGACGTCCGTCGAGAGCACGACCGTCGACTCGTCGGGGAACGTCGCGACGTACTCGGTGCCGTCGAGGGTGAACGTCTCGCCTTCCTCGAGGTCGATGGACCGCTCCTCGGTGCTCTGCCAGCGGACGAGCACCCCTTCGGCGGTGACGTTGGCGACCGACTTCCGTTCGCCGCCCTGTTCGATCGCGTCGCCCTCGGCGAACCGCACGCGGTCACGGTCGAGGTACTCCTCGAGCGGTCGGGTCGTCCCGTTGCGGTAGACGACGACCTCGGTGCCGTCGTCGCGGGTGAAGGTGCCGTTTTCGACCGCGGGGTCGTCGGCCAGGACTGCCGGCACGTCGACCTCCTCGACGAGCGCGAACGTCCCGGGGTCGTCGCTGCCCTCGACGCTGACGTTGTAGCTAGCATTGGCGTAGTCGACGACACTGTTGTTGGCGAACGTCTGTTCGTTCTCGACGGTTTCCTCGTGGGTTATCTCGCCCGACCCTTCGCCGACGGAGACGGTGTACGCCGTGCCACCCTGTCGGAAGCTGTCGCCGTCGCCGTACGTGTCGCCCTCGACGTCCGGCGTCGGGGCCTCGGCGAGCGCCATCACCGAGTACGCGCTGGCGGCCATCAGGAGAAAGAAGACGACACAGACCGCCGCCCATCGTCGTTGCATACGCGACGGAAGGTCAGGCCGTCGTATAGGCGTTACTAACTGTCTCCGAGGGGCTGAGCCGCCGCGTATCGGCGGCGTGAACGGTCGACGGCCGACGGCTGACGGCCGACGGACGACCCCGGGCGCCCGTCGCGGTGCCGTCCGGGCGGCCGGGCGCGGCGACCCGGCGACGACCGGGCGCCGAACCGACACACGACGCCGGCGGCGACGGCATGATTTCTATGATAAAAGACCGGAGAAAACCACCGAAACATCAATAGGTCGAAGTTCGGTACGTGTCCCACATGCCAGACGCATCAGAGAACGACCGGCGGGACGACGGCCGCGTCGACCGGCGGTCGCTGCTGAAGTACGGCGGCAGCGGCGCCGTCGCCGCCGGGTTGGCCGGCTGTCAGTCCCCGCAGAACCCGTACCCCGGAAGTGGGATCCGGGCCGACAGCGACGAGGAGTCGGGGTCCGGGTCGTCGGATCTTGAAGAGCCGCTGTCCGGGGAGACGGTCCGACTCGGCATCCTCGCGCCGCTGGACCTGCCGCTGGGGCGGTCGATGGGCGACGGTGCCCGCCTGGCCGCAAAACAGCTGCAGAACGACGGCGGCATCAAAGGCGCCGACGTCGAGGTCGTAGTCGGGGACACGAAGGCCGAGCCGGCCGAGGCCGTCTCCCAGCACAAGCGGCTCGTCAACCAGGAGAACTGCGACCTCACGATGGGGATTTTTCTCGGATCGGCGCTCATCTCGACGCTCGGCAAGTCCATCGCGCCCCTCGAGACAATCCACATCACGACCGCCTCGGCCGACCCGCGGGCCGGACGCGTCGTCTCGAAGACGAATACGTTCACGAGCAACACCGGCGAGGAGGAGTACGAGCAGTTCAAGTATCACTTCCGGGCCGGGCCGATCAACCTGTTCGACCTGGCCGACGCGATGTTGGAGTTCGTCGAGAACAAGAAGGACGACCTCGGCTGGGAACGGGTCGCGGTGCTGACGGAGAACCCACAGGAGTTCACCCCCTATCACAACAAGCTGGTCGAGAGCCTCGACGAGATCGTCGACGTTCCCATCGTCCAGCGGGTCGGCGGCGTCGCCGACTGGTCGCCGTTCTACAACAACATCGAAAACGAGAACTGCGACGTCGCGCTCGTGGGGCTGGCGCTGATCGGCAACAGCGCGGTCAACCAGTGGGCCGACCAGCGGCGTGACTTCGAGTTCGGCGGCATCCACGTGCCGAGCCAGAGCTACAGCTTCTGGGCGTCGACGGACGGCAACGCCCGGCACGTGTTTACCATGAACGCGATGACGCCGCAGACGAGCAACACCGAGCTGACCCAGCCGTTCGTCGAGGCGTACAACGAGGAGTTCGACAACGTCCCCATCTACAGCGGCGCTATCACGTACGACGCGGTTTACATCGTCGAGCAGGCCATCACCCGGGCCGTCGAGAACGAGGGCGTCGAGGGCGAGATTCCGGGTCCCGAGACCCTCATTCCGATCATGGAGGAGGGGACGTTCGGCGGCAGCACCATCCTCGACGAGTTCCAGTTCACGCCGTCGGACGCGGAGTACGCCCACGAGCCGCAGTGGACCTCCATCGAGGGAACGGGGGTACCGGTGTTCCAGCAGTGGCAGTTCGACCCCGAGGTGGCCGAGGACTACGGCACCATGCATTCGTTCTACCCCGAGGAGAACAAGACGGCCGACTACACCGTCCCCGAGTGGATCGGAGGTGACGGCTGATGGTCCTCGGCGAGATAGCCACGGCCACCGTCACCGCGGTCTTCCTCAGCGCGCTGTACGCCATCATCGCCATCGGCTTCACGCTCATCTTCGGTGTCGGCGGCATCCTCAATTTCGCACACGGCGCGTTCATCACCGTCGGAATGTTCGCTGCCTTTCTCGTGACCAACTCCAACGGACTGGTCGAACTCCCGATATGGGCCGGGCTGCTCGCCGGCACGGGGGCGGGGGCGCTTCTCGGCGCCGTCACCTACGTCGGCATCGTCAGGTACGTCCGCGACCGGCCGGTGACGGTGCTCATTCTCACGTTCGTCATCGGCTTCTTCCTCATCTACGCGATCCGCATCGGCGCCAGTGACATCCTCGGGGTCGACGACCCGCTGGCGATTCCCGTCCCGCAGGTCATGGGGACGGACGCCCTCAACAACGTGTTCATCCTCGTCACCTCGTGGCTCCTCATCGGGCTGCTGTTCTACTTCGTCAACTACACCCGGACGGGCCGGGCCATCATCGCCGTCAGCCAAAGCGACAAGGGGGCGGCGCTGGTCGGCATCGATGCTGGGAAGATCAACCTCATCACCTGGACGGTCGCGGGGGCGTTCGCGGGCTACGCGGGGGTGCTGCTGGCCGGGGCGTTCGGCAGCGGAAGCTGGCTGATGTCCATCCAGCCGCCGGCGCCGCTCATCCTCTCCTTCGCAATCGTCATCCTCGGCGGGCTCGGCTCCATCAAGGGTAGCATCGCCGGCGCCTACATCATCGGGTTCGCCGAGACGTTCGCGGTCAACTTCGTCCCGGGCGGCCAACAGCTCGCCGGGGTCTCGTCGCTCGTACTGCTGGTCGTGTTCCTGCTGGTGAAGCCCGAGGGACTGTTCGGACGGGGGGCGGCAGAATAATGGCGACCGAAACACCTCTCGAGGGCGACGTCGGCCGGCGCCGCAGACAGGCGGTCGTGGAGAAGCTCCTGCTGCGGGACCTCGCGCTGCGGCACCGGCTCGGCATCCTCGGCGTCTGCCTGCTGGCGCTGGTGCCGCTGCTCGCACAGCCGCGGGAGCTGAACCAGTTCACGTACGTGCTGTATCTGATGATGTTCGCGATCAGCTGGGACGTCGTCTCCGGCTACACCGGCCAGCTCAGCTTCGGACACGCCTTCTTCTTCGCGCTGGGCGGCTACGGCACCTCGGTCACCGTCAACCAGCACCTGTTGCCGCTGGCCAACGACCTCGGGCTGACGCTCGGCCCGGTCGGGACCGTACTCGTCATCCTCGGCGGCATCGTCGGCGGGACGCTCGTCGCCGCCCTCGGCGGCGTGCTCATCGGGGTGCCGGCGCTGCGGCTCGACGGCCCGTACCTCTCGCTGGTGACGCTCATCGCGCCGCTGCTGTTGTATCAGAGTCTCATCATCTTCAGCGACGAAGGGTCGCTGCCCGTGCTGGCCCCAGGGGGGCTGGGCGGGACCAGCGGCCTGCTGAACACGCCGCCGTCGTTTGTCGGTATCGGCGGGCTGAACACCGCGGTGACGGTCGACCAGCAGTGGGTCGGGGCGGTCGCCCGGTACTACATCTCCTTTTTGGCGCTACTGATCGTGCTGGCGGTCACCTACGGCGTGACCCGCTCGGCGGCCGGCAGCGTCTTCACCGCCATCCGCGAGGACGAGGACGCCGTCCGATCGGTAGGAATGAACCCCGCGAAGTTCAAGATCTTCGCGTTCGTCCTCTCGGCGGCCATCGGCGGCTTCGCCGCGGCCGTCTGGATGCACGCCGGGCCCAACGCCGCCCCGAACACCGAGAACCTCTTCGGTTCGGGCCGGATCGATCTCAGCATCAACGTCATCGTCATCGCCATCATCGGCGGCATGGGGACGATCGTCGGCAGCATCGTCGGCGCACTGTTCTTCGCCTTCGCCGACACCGTCATCGGCGGGCTCGATGTGGCCATCCCCGGCGTCGAGTTGCTGTTCGGTTCCGAGCTCACGATCGCCGACACCAGCCCGCTGCCGACGTTCCTGCTCGGGATGCTCGCGCTGGTGTTCCTGCCGCGGGGTGTCGTCCCCGAACTCACCCGGTTCGGCCGCCGGCTGCTCGCCTGGCGGCGCGGCGAGGTCGACACGCTCCTCGGGCGGGACCGGAGTCCCTCGACGCTGAAGCGCACCGCAGAAAAGTACCGCGAGGAGATCGAGGAGATCGTCGGGGGTGAGAGCCGATGAGCGCCGACGCGGTCGGCGCCGAGCCGGACGAGCGGGCCTACGGGCCCGACGACGGCATCCTCGTGGCCGACGACCTCCGCAAGGAGTTCGGCGGGCTGACGGCCGTCGACGACCTCTCCTTCGCCGTCCAGGAGCAGGAAATCCTCGGCTTCATCGGGCCGAACGGCGCCGGCAAGTCGACGACGTTCAACTGCGTCACCGGCACCTACCCGCCGACCGACGGCACCGTCTACTTCAAGGGCGAGGACGTCACCGGAATCTCCGCCCACGACATGGTGAAGGAGGGAATGTCCCGGACCTTCCAGGAGTTCGCGCCGCTGGAGGACCGGGCGGTCGTCAAGAACGTCGAGCTGGCGCTGGCGCCTGACGAGCTGTTCACGCTGTCGGGGATGGGCGGCGAAACCGAGCAGCTGGCCCGGGAGATCTGCCGGCGGGTCGGCCTCGGCGACGTGATGGATCAGACGCCCTCGGAGCTGCCGCACGCCGGCATGCTGAAGCTCGAACTCGCCCGGGCCATCGCCACTCAGCCGGACGTGATGCTCGTCGACGAGCCGTTCGCCGGCCTCTCCGGCCAGGAGGTCCAGGAGCTGACCGAGGTGATGGAGTCGCTCCGCCACCACGGCATGACGCTCATCGTCGTCGACCACAACATGCGCGGACTGTTGAACCTCATCGACCGGGCGTTCGTCATCCAGTTCGGCTCGAAGATCGCCGAGGGGACGCCCGAGGAGATCAAAAACGACCCCGAGGTCCAGGAGGCGTACCTGGGAGGTGAGGAGATATGAGCGTCGACACTGACGCCGACGCCGACGAGGAGCCCGCCGGCACGGAGGCGACCGCCGGCGACTCCGACGTGGCGCTTGAGGCAGAGGGCCTCGAGGTCACCTACGGGAAGGTAACGGCCCTCCGGGGGCTCGACGTCATCGTCACCGAGGGCGAGATCGTCTCGCTGATCGGGCCGAACGGCGCCGGCAAAACGACGTTCTGCAACACCGCTTCGGGCTTTCTCGATTACGGCGGCAGCGTCCGCTACCGCGGCCAGGAGGTCGCCTCCGTCGGACAGACCGAGCTCGTCGACCGGGGGATGGTCCACTGCACCGAAGAGCGGGACCTCTTCGGCTACATGGACGTCGAGGACAACCTCGGGCTGGGCGGTTACCTCCGGGACGACGAGGTCATCGAGGAGCGCAAGGAGTTCGTCTACGAGTTGTTCCCGCGGCTGGACGAGCGCCGCGAGCAGAACGCCCGCTCGATGTCCGGCGGCGAACAACAGATGCTCGCCATCGGGCGGGCGCTGATGGGCGATCCGGACCTGCTGATCCTCGACGAGCCGACGCTGGGGCTGGCGCCGGTCATCCTCCAGGACATCGCGGAGGCGCTGGACCCCATCGTCGAGCGGGGCGTCACGGTACTGCTCACCGAGCAGAACGTCACCTTCGCGCTGAAGCACGCCGACCGCATCTACCTGCTGGAAAACGGCGAGGCCGTCCGCGAGGGCACCCCCGACGAGCTGAAAGGCGACGATTACATCCGAGAGTCGTACCTCGGCGGCTAAGAGCGCAGCGCCGGCGTCGCAACCTTCTCGCCGAACGTCCGGCCCGTGAGACGAGCGTAGCCGACGACGAGGAGACAGCCCACCGCCGTCGCCCCGAGGCCGAGCAGGCCACCCTCGATGCCGAAGCCCGCGCCGTGGATCACGGGGTCGCCGGCGACCTCGGTCCGGACGAGCCGGACCGGTATCTCGAGGCCGCTCACCGGCAGCCCCAGCAGCACGCCCGAGAGGTTCCAGGTGACGTGGAGGCCGATCGGAAAGGACAGCGACCCGGTGTAGACGTAGGCGAGCCCGAGCAGGAGGCCCGCCAGCGTCACCGTCGCCAGCGAGCGGGGGCTGGCGGCGGGGTTGGCGCCGTGGAGCAGCCCGAAGCCGAGACTCGAGACGATCAGCGCGGCGGCGACCGACGCCCGACGGCCGAGAACGGCGGTGAGCCCCTCGGCGAGGTTCGTCAGGATGTAGCCGCGCAACAGCAGTTCCTCGTAGACGCCGACGACGACGATGCTGACGACGACGAGCGCGAGCCAGGCCGAAAGCGGGTACGCCGGGGGACCGGAGGGGTCGACGCTGGCCTCGTAGACGCCGAGGGCAGCGCCGACGGCGTAGGCACCGCAGACCAGCACGACCCCGAGGGCGGCGCCGGCCAGGGGTCGAGCCACGGGCGGGCGCCGCCTCGGAGCCCCAGGTCGGCGAGGAGCCGCCGGTCGAGATACCGCCCCGCGAGCAGGGTGAGGAGGGCCGTCGCCGCGCCGTTGAGCGCCAGGAATGCGAGTGCGGCGGCGAGGCCGACCCCGCCGGCTCCGCCGGGGTCGACGCCGTAGCCGGCCGCCAGCGCCGCGCCGCCGACGGCCAGGTTCACGAGCAGGAAGCCACCGCCAGCGACGAGCAGGCGCCACGGGGTCCGGAGTCGGCCGGTCGGCACCCGGAGCAGCGAACGGACGCGATCGCGCACACCGACAGTACCGCGGCCACCGCAATCAACGTGTCCGTTTCGGGGACGTCGGAAGGCTTTTATTCAGCACCGGTGCAGGATCATACTGATGAACAACGGACCGGGTGCAGCTCTCGTGGTCGTCGCACTCGCCGTGGCGGCGGCGGCCGTCGCCCCGGGGGGCGTCGTCGCGAACCACGGCGTCGACAGCGTCAACCACGCCGTCGAGCCGGCGGACCCGGCACCCGGCGCCGAGGAGGTGAGCTACGTCTTCGAGGCGGAGCTGGTCGACAACTTCGGCGACGACCGGTCGGGTATCGAGGAGCCGAGGCGGGTCGTATTCACCCTGGAAGCGGGCGACGTGGGCGGCTGTGCCTCGGATATCGGCGTCGTCGAGTCGTACACGCTCACCATCACGAACCAGAACGGCGAGCAGGAGGAGATGGACGCGGAGGCCTCGTTCGACGGCGGTACCGCGGAGTTCGATATCTCGGACCCGAGCAACACGTACACCGTGAACGACGTCATCCGACTGGAGCTGGACGAGTGCGTGACCAACCCCGGCGAGGCGGGCTGGTACCAGGCGGAGGTCGTCGTCGAGGGGAAGGCGTTCGGCTCCGACGAGCAGGTGTCGGTGTCGGAGAGCTCCCACTACTTCGCGATCTGCAACGGCTGCGACAACGAATCGGCCGCCCGCGAGGAACTCGGGCCGCCGCCGTCCCAGCAGTCGGAATCGACGCCCACCCCGACACCGACGCCGACGCCCACCCCGACGCCGACGTCCACGCCCACCCCCACCGAGGCGTCGTCGCCGACCGCCACCCCAACACCGACGCCCGCACCCACCCCCACCGAGGTATCGTCGCCGACCGCCACCCCGACGCCCACACCTACCCCTACCGAGGCGTCCGACGATGGATTGTTCGGCGGCGAGGGGCCGCTCGGCGTCGACCCGCTGGTCATCGTCGGGCTGGTGGCGGCGGTGTCGATCGGCGTCGCCGCCTTCGGCGCGACGCGGCTGTGAGCGCGTTCCGGCATAGCCGGAGTGCGTTCGAGCCTACGTCGAGAACGCGCGGGCCAACGGCTTCGAGACGGACCGGCTGTTCTTCCTGCTGGTGACCGAGGAGTTCTGCGACGTCGCCGGGATGGAGGCGATGCTCGAGGACCTCGGCGTCGACGGCGAGGCCTTCGACGGGCCGCGCCGGGACGCCTGGTTCGAGGCTCGCGGCCTCGCGGAGTACGCCGACCTGATCCCGGCGGCCAGCCACGCCGAAACCAGCTTCGGGCTGCTGTATCTGTGGGCCGGCGACTTCGAGTACGGCTTCCTGATCGACGACGACACGCTGCCGCACGACGACTACGACTTCTTCGGCCGGCACCTCCGGAACCTCGCCTTCGAGGGCGAGATGGAGGCCGTCGACTCCGACGAGCGGTGGGTAAACGTCCTCTATCAGAACGCCGACGAACACGGCCTCTACCCCCGGGGGTACCCGTACGGCGCGATGGACGAGACCGTCGAGACCGACCGCGTCGCCGTTGACGGTGTCGTCGCCTCCCAGGGACTGTGGACGAACGTCCCGGACCTCGACGCCGTCCGCATCCTGATGGACGGCGACCTCCAGGGGCAGGCCCGGACCCGCACGAGCGCCGCCGACTACGGCGAGGATTTCGTCGCCGCCCGCGGCAGCTACCTCACGGTCTGCTCGATGAATCTCGCGTTCCGCCGAGAGGTCGTCCCGGCGTTCTACCAGCTGCCGATGGACGACAACGAGTGGGAGGTCGGCCGCTTCGACGACATCTGGTCGGGGGTGTTCCTCAAGCGGGCCTGCGACGTCCTCGGCAGGCGCATCTACAACGGCGCGCCGCTGTGCGAGCACAACAAGGCCCCGCGGTCGACCTTCTCCGACCTCAACAACGAGGTCGCCGGCCTGGAGCTGAACGAGCACCTCTGGGAGCACATCGACGACGTCGGCGGCGACGCGGACAGTTACGCCGGCGTCTTCGCGGCGATGGGCGAGCGGCTCGCGGCGGGGGAGTTCTCCGATTACGAGAACGGCGCCTTCCTCAACCACGTCGGCGAGACGATGCTGGAGTGGCTGGACTGTCTGTCGGCGCTCGACGCCGCCGAGCCGATCGCCACGGAGGTGACGGCGGATTGACCTCCCGTCGTCGGTTCCTCGGGGCGGCGGCGTCCGTCGGGGCAGTCGGGCTGGCAGGCTGTAACGGGCTGACGAGCGACTCGGCGGACGGGCCGCGTCAGGTGAGCTTCGCGGACTTCCGCGGCTCCGGGCCGTTCGTCGAGGAGCGGCCGGTCCTGTCCGGCGACCGCATCGCGGACCTCCCCGACCTCGAGGGCGAGCTCGAGGTCTACCTCGGCGGCGGCGAGAGCGGCCTCTACCGGGATCTGATCGCCCTGCTCGAGGACGTTTACCCGGAGTTCAACGCACTGATCCGTGGCTTCGGGGCCGCCGAGGCGGCGAACACCATCCTCACGGAGGGCGAGTCGACGCCGGCGGACGTGTTCTGGTCCGTCGACGCCGGCTCGGTCGGCGCCGTCGCCGACGAGGGACTCACCGGGACGCTCCCCGCGGAGGTCGTCGATCCCGTTCCCGACGAGTTCCACCCGAACGACGAGTGGGTCGGCACGGCCGGACGGGCACGGGCCGTGCCGTACAACACAGACGTGCTCTCGGCGGCGGAGGTCCCCGACTCGGTGATGGCGTTTCCGGAAACCGCCGAACTGTCGGACGCGATGGGGTGGGCACCCACCTACGGCGCCTTTCAGGCATTCGTGACGGCGATGCGCGTCCTCGAGGGCCGCGACCGGACGGAGACGTGGCTGCGCGGGATGGTCGACGCCGGCGTTTCGGAGTACAACGACGAGTTCCTCGTCTCCAACGCGGTCGCCGAGGGCGAGATCGCCGCCGGGTTCGCGAACCACTACTACGCGCTCCGCGTGAAGGCCGCCCGGCCGGAGGCGCCGCTGGAGCTCGCGTTCACCGGCGGCGACGCCGGGGCACTCGTCAACGTGGCCGCGGCGGCCCCGCTCGCGTCGAGCGACGACGGCGACCTCGCCCGGACGTTCATCCACCACCTCCTGACGGTCGAGGCCCAGGAGTTCTTCGCCACCCGCACCTACGCCTACCCGATGCTCCCCGGCGTCCCGCCCGTCGGTGGCCTGCCGCCCGTCGACGAACTGAATCCGCCGGCGCTGGACCTCGCCGAGCTGTCGGAGGTCCAGCCGACGCTGGACCTGCTGCGGGAGACCGACGTTCTCTGATGGCGCCCGGCGAGGACGCGACGCGGCCCGCGAGCCCGGTCGCCGACCGGGAGGAAGAGCCCGATTCGGAGGCGACCGCGGGGCTCCTCCTGGGTGCGGCCGCCGTCGCCGTCGCCGCCGCCGTCCTTTCGCCGGTCCTCTGGCTGCTGCTGCGAGCCGCCGAGACCGGAATCGCCGAAGCCTGGGCGCTCGCGACCTCGGCGACCGCCCTCCAGGTGCTCGTCAACAGCGTCGTCCTCGTGGCGGTCGTCACCGTCGCCTCCGTCGTCATCGGCCTCGCGCTCGCGGTACTCACCGTGCAGACGGACCTCCCGTTCGCCCGTCTGTGGACCGTCGCCGCCGCGCTCCCGCTCGTCGTGCCGAGCTACATCGGCGCCTTCGCGTACGCCTCGGCGTTCGGGCCGCAGGGCGAACTGGCCGACCTGCTCGCGCCGCTGGGTCTCCAAGTGCCGACCATCTATGGCCTCCCGGGCACCGCGCTCGTGTTGACGCTGTTCGTCTACCCGTACGTGTTCCTCACGACCCGCGCGTCGCTGCTGTCGTTCGACGCGACCCAGCTCGAGGCCGCCCGGACGCTGAACCACGGCTACCGCTCGGCGTTCCGACGGGTCGTCCTGCCGCAGATCGCCCCGGGCGTCGCCGCCGGCGCGCTGCTGGTCGCGCTGTACACCCTCTCGGACTTCGGGACGCCGGCCATCATGGGGTACGACGCCTTCACCCGCGTCATCTTCGTCGAACTCGGCACGTTCGGCCGGGGGCGGGCGACCGTGCTCGCACTCGAACTGCTCGGCGTCACCGCGCTCGTGCTCGCCCTGGAGTCCCGCGTCGGCCCCGAGGAGTCGACCGGCCACGGCTCCGCGGCGTCGACCGACGCCGCCATCAAGCTGGGCGTCCTCCGGTGGCCGGCGATGCTGCTGCCGGCACTGGTGGCGACGCTCACGCTGGTGCTGCCGGTCGCCATCCTCGGCGTGTGGCTCTTCCGGAGCGGGCCGGCCTACGCCGGCGGCGGCATCGCCTTCGAGTGGGCCTACGGGCTGAACTCGGTGACGGTGTCGCTGCTGGCGGCGGCCGCGACGGTGCTGCTGGCGCTGCCGGTGGCCTACTACGCCGGCCGGTCAGACTCCGTCGCCGCCGAACTGGCCGAGCGCTCGACGTACGTCGGCTACGCGATGCCGGGCGTCGTGCTCGGCCTCGCGCTCGTTTTCTTCGGCACCCGGTACGCCCAGGAGCTGTACCAGACGATCCCGCTTCTCGTGTTCGCCTACGTCGTCCGGTTCCTGCCGCAGGCGGTCGGGACGACCCGGTCGTCGGTGCTCGGCGTCGACGTCGACCTCGTGGGCGCCGCCCGCGTTCTCGGAGAGGGCCCCGGCGGCGCCTTCCGCCGCGTCACGCTCCCGCTCATCGCCCCCGGGCTCGCGGCCGGCGGCATGCTCGTCTTCCTCACGACGATGAAGGAACTGCCGGCGACGCTCATCCTCCACCCGACGGGCTTCACGACGCTCGTCACCTACATCTGGCGCGTCCAGGAGGCCGGCTACTACGGCCGGGCCGCGCTGCCGGCGCTCGTCCTCGTGGCCGTCTCCGGGCTGTCGATGGTGCTCCTCCTGCGGGTGGAGGGGACCGATGAGTGACCGCGCGACCGCGGCGGCGCGGGTCGCCGGTCGGCTCCGCCCGGTCGTCGACGGCCTCCGCTCGCGACTCTCGACCGCCGACGCCGTCGCCCTCCTCTTCGCCCTCGCCGGCGGACTCGTCGCCGCCGCCGTCGCCACCGGCCTCTTTCCGTACCGCTCGCCGAACCACGACGAGGGCGTCTACCTCCAGCAGGCCGCGATGTTACTCGACGGGCGGCTGTTCCTCCGGCCGCCGGTCCCGGAATCGTTCCGGCCGTGGTTCTTCGTCGAGACGGCCGACGGCGCCCTCTACCCGAAGTACGCGCCGGTCCCGGCGGCGGCGTTCGCCGCCGGGATCCTGCTGGGCGCCCCGTGGCTGGCGCTGGTCGGGGTCGGCGTCGCCGTGATCGGCCTCACGCACCTGACCGTCCGGGAGGCGTTCGACGCCCGGGTCGGCGCCGTCGCCGCGGCGTTCGTGCTCGCCTCCCCGCTGTTCGTCGTCCAATCGGGCGTGTTCCTCCCGTACGCCGTCACCGCCGCCCTCGAACTCCTCTTCGCCTTCGCGTACCTCCGCGGCGACCGGACCGGAAGCCGCCGGTGGGCGGCGGTCGCCGGCGCGGCGATCGGCGTCGCATTCTTCGCCCGGCCGTACACGGCGACGCTGTTCGCGGCCCCGTTCGTCGTCCACGCCGCCCGGCACGTCGTGGGACGCGAGGGCCGGCCGACCGTCGCCCGGCTCGACCGCTCCGTTCTCGCGCGAAACCTCGTCACCGCGGCGCTCGGCCTCGCCGGCGTCGCGGCCGCGCTCGGTTACAACGCCGTCGTCACCGGCGACCCGCTGACGTTTCCCTATCAGGCGTTCGCCCCGCGGGACGGGATCGGCTTCGGCCGGCGGGAGATCCTCGGCCGCGCCGTCGATTACACGCCGTCGCTGGCGGTCGCGGCGAACGCCCGGGTGCTGGCGGCGTTCTTCGCCGACTGGGTCGCCGCCGGACCGGTCGGGAGCCTTCTCGCCGCGGTCGGGGTGGGCGTCGCCGCC
Organism: Halobacteriales archaeon QS_8_69_73; assembly: GCA_003022945.1. Classification (GTDB taxonomy): domain Archaea; phylum Halobacteriota; class Halobacteria; order Halobacteriales; family Haloarculaceae; genus Natronomonas. Next base: position 72,020 of record PXRZ01000043.1, read on the forward strand.
CGGCGAGCCCTGACCGACGGCGCGGTCGACGGCCGCCGGCTCGCGGTGGCCGGCCTCGGCGCCTCCGTCCCTCTCGGGAACCTCCTCTTCTGGGGGAACCTGAACGTCCTCGGCGACCTGACGGCGCCGAGCGACGGCCTTATCGCCTCGCTGGGGCCGTACTACCACTACGACCTGCTGCTCCCGACGGCGGCGTTCGCGGCCTACGCGGTCGTCGTCGCCGGCGACCGCGCGAGGGCGGCCGTCCGCGACCGGGCGGCGACGGGCCGGCAGGCGGCGGCCGTCCTCGCCGTTCTCGCGCTGGTGGGTGCGGCCGCGGTCGCCGGGCCGGCGGCGGCGGCACTCGGCGAGCCCGTCGAACGGAACGCCGAGACGACGGCCGCCTACGAGCAGGCCTACGCGCCGGTCGAGGAGCGGACGTTCGACGACGCCGTCGTGTTCCTCCCGACGCCGTACGGGCCGTGGCTCAACCACCCGTTTCAGGCGCTGCGGAACGACCCCGGCTACGAGGGCGAGGCGGTGTACGCCACCCGGGAGGACCAGTTCGCCGTCGTCGACGCCTTCCCCGAGCGGACGCTGTACCGTTACTCATACCGCGGTGCCTGGGCCCCAACCGCAGGCGAGACCGTCGAGCCGCGCCTCCGGCGCGTCCGACACGTCGCCGGCGACCGCGTCACCGTCGAGGCGTCGCTCGGTGTGCCGGCGGCGGCGGAGTCCGTCTCCCTTAGGCTGACGACCGACGAGGCGGACGCGCTGTACGCAGCGAACGGGACCCGGGACCCGCTGCCACTGGATCTCGTCGTCGACGGCGACCGCCTTCGGCTCGAGGGCCCGATCGACCGGGTCGGGGACGGGTCGGGCGTCCCCGTCTCCGACCGGGAGACCGCGCGGCTCGTCGTCTACGTGAGCACCGGCGGAGCCGACGCGTTCAGCTACCGGCTCGACATCCCGCTGCGCCGCGAGGCCGGGACCGTCCGAGCCCTGACGCCGTACGCGGAGGTCTGTCGGGTCCCGGACCGCTGCGGCGGCGAGGCGGCGTACGTCCCCGGGGCGACCGACGACGGCGTCTCCGTGGTCACGTCGGTGCGGTCGTCGAACGGCACGGCCGCGCGGCACGGCCGCCGCTGACCGGGCGCCGTGTCGCGGCGAGTGGTCCCCGCAGTCGTACCCCGGAGCGCGACGACGACACCGGTGACCGTTCCGTATCCACGCCTCGGAAGACGCTCCCGATGCCGTTACCGGCGGCCAGGCTACAGGGGACTCCACGGAGCAGGAGCGCGTCGGACTCGTGGACGGCGGTCGACGCGAGCATCACGACGACCGCGGCGCCCCGTAGGCGAGCGGCCTTCGGTCGACCACGGCCGCGGGCTACGGGCTACGGGCTACGTGCGGTGGGGGTCGGTTCCTCGGCGGGGCTACTTTTAAAAAGCGAGAGAGTTCCGCTGTTTACCGCGGGCGTGAATCGCGTGCGCTTGGTGGCGCGACCGCAGGATTTAGTCCGCTCGGGGTCACACACAATAGTAGCTCAATCGCCGAAACCAATCCGGAAACATTGGGGTCCTTCCCGCCGACATGCGCTACCCGGCGCTCACACTACCCCTGCCCCTGCAACACGGGATGAGGTGACGGCACGACACAATCCAACCCCACCGGCGTGCGAGCCTGCCCACCGTGGCTTGAAGGGTAGGCAGACCGATGGCACGGCCCGTGTCTGTCCACGCTCGAACCGTGGGCGGTCGCCCGGTGCGGTATCGGGCGCTGTGCAAGGAGATAGCGCCTCCGTCCGGAAGTGTAATCCGCCACACCCCTTACGGGGCTCACGTACCGAGCGCGAACCGGAGTACGCCCACGAGGCGGAATCTTGCCTCCGTCGGTGTCGGGACCGGCCCGACCCTGAGCGCGAGGAAATCCCGGCGTTCACGCCGGGGAGGATGTCATAGTTGCTCCTCGAACCCCACCTTCAGGATGGACTTGGCTATCTCGGCGCCGCCGGTCAGGGGGTCGAGCTTCGTCTCGCCGGCCCGCTCGGCGTACTCGATGGGGAGCTCGCGGACGTCGTAGCCGCGGGCCAGCGGCCGCATCAACAGTTCCGTCGACAGGCCGGTGTTCTCGGTCCACTCGATTTCGTCGATGACCTCCCGGCGGTAGGCCCGCATGCCGGTCGTGGTGTCGTGGACCCGCTCGCCCAGTAGGACGCTCGCGACGGCGGCGAAGGCGTGGTTGCCGAGGCGGTTGAACGCCGGCATCGCTCCGGCACCGTGGTACAGTCGGTCGCCGCTGACCACGTCGTACCCCTCGTTCACGGCCTCGAGGAACGCCGGCAGCGCCGCCATCGGGTAGGTGTCGTCGCAGTCGGTCGTGACGACGACATCCCGGGAGGCAGCCTTTAGGGCGGCGTGGACGGCGACGCCGTAGCCCTGTGGCTCCTGGCGGATGACCCGGGCGCCGTGGGTCTCGGCGATTTCCGGCGTGCGGTCGTCGGAGCCGTCGACGCAGACCACCTCCGCGCGGCCGTCGGTCACCCGCTCGACGTCGTCGAGCACCGTCGCGACGGCCGCCTCCTCGTTGTAGGTGCCCATCACGACGCTCAGGTCGTCGAAGGTGAACGGACCGTCAGGGTTCGCGTTCGCACCGTCGGCATCCACGTCGTCCGTCTCGAGCGTACTCATTGCCGTGAACTGTCCGGCGGTCCCACTTTATTTTTTAGGTTTGCCTAAAGCGACCGCACGAGCGCCTCGTCGACGGCGTCGGCGGCCAGTAGCGCCAGCGCCGCGATCGTCAGCGTCGGGTTGACGGCGCCGCCGGTTGGGAAGACCGACGAGGAGGCGATCCAGCAGTTTTCGAGGTCGTGGGTGCACAGCGTAGGGTCGACGACGCTTTCCGTGGGGTCTTCGCCCATCCGCGTGGTGCCCATGTGATGGTAAGCGGGGCCGGTCGAGCCGGGGCCGGCGGTCCAGTTCACCTCGGCGCCCAACTCCGCGAGGATATCGCGCTGGATCTCGTTGGCCCGCTCGATGGTCCGCAGCGCGCGGTCGCCGACGGTCCAGTGGACGTCCGGTACCGGGTTGCCGAGGTCGTCGGTCCGGCCGTCGTCGAGGCCGACGTAGCTGTCCTCGCGGGGCAGTTGCTCGACGAGGGCGCCGACGGCGACGTGGCCGCCGTAGGACTCGCGCAGCCGTCCGAGCAGTTCGTCGCCCCAATCGTCGCCCGTCATCGCCAGTTCGACCGGCGACGGGCCCGCGTAGTTGAGGAACTCGAGTTTGAACGGCGCCACCGTCTCGTCGGCCTCGTCGTAGAACTGGTGGCTCTCGGTCGTGACGAAGCCCACGTGGTTCTGCCGGGTCGGCTCCTCGAGGACGCCGCCGACACCGGCGAAGAGATGGTCGGTGAAGTACCGGCCGACGGCGTCGCTGGAGTTCGCTAGGCCGTCGGGGTAATGGTCGGACGCCGACAGTAAGAGTAGACGCGGAATCTCGACGCCGCCGGCCGCCAGCACGAAGGCGTCGGCCCGCTGGCGGTGTTCGGTGCCGTCGGGCGCGACGTAGACGGCCGCCTCGATCCGGTCGGGGCCGTGGGCCAGTTCCGTCACCCGGGCGCGGTCGATGACGGTCGCGCCCTTCCGTTCGGTGTCCTCGACGTGGACGGTCGCATCGTACTTGGCGCCGGAGGGACACACCGGTTGGCAGGTGCCGTAGCCGACGCACTCGCCGCGGCCGTCGTACGGTTCGGAGTTGCGGGCATTCGGCACCGAGTGTGTCGCGATGCCCAACTCCTCGCAGGCTTCCGCGAACAGCGAGTCACTGTGGGAGGGCGGGAACGCGGGGTTGGGGAACGGCTCCTCGCGGGGCGGCCCGAACGGGTTGTCGTCGGCGCCGGAGACGCCGAAGGCCCGCTCGGCTTCGGCGTAGTAGGGCCGGAGGTCCGCGTAGTCGAGTGGCCAGTTGGGGCCGACGCCGCGCTTCGTGCCGGAACTGAAGTCCGCCTCGTGGAGGCGCATCACCATCCCCTGCCAGTGGAGCGTCGACCCGCCGACCCCCTTGACGCGGGCGTGATTGAGCGGGTAGAACCGCTCGCCGGACGCCGAGTGGGCGTCCCGGGGGCCGCCCATCTCCCAGACGTCCGGCCGATCGTAGGCCGGTCGGACGGCGCGCTCCTGGCGGTCGAGGCGGTCTCCGGGATTGAACCGCGGGCCGGCGTCGAGGACGACCACCTCGTGGTCGGCCGCCAGCCGATCCGCGACCAGCGCGCCTGCCGGGCCCGCGCCTACGACGCAGACGTCTGCGTCCGGGACGGGCGTCCGGTCCCGCCCGTCGGCCCCCGAGGCGGTGCCGCTCACGACCGCGGCCCCCGTCGGTAGCTGTCGGTCCCGCCGGGGTGGCCCCGGGGGTTCCCGATGCCGACCAACTCTCCACCGGTCGGCGAGGCGTACAGCGCCATCAGGAGGTCGTTGACGACGTAGTACCGCACCTGCTCGGCGGTCGACCCGTCGGGGGCCTCCGCGGCGGTGTCGACGCCCATCTCCCGCAGCAGCGAGTCGCGGTCCTCGGTAGCGAGGTCCGCGAAGGCGGCGTCGTACCACGCCTCGGCGCGGTCGTCCATCGTCTCGATCGCCGCCCGAACCCCGCGGGCGTGGTCGTCACCGCCCGCCGCGCGCCGTCGGGCGTAGGCCTCGACGAAGCCCTCCAGGCCCGTCACCTCGTCGGGGTAGACCACTTCGGCAGCGGCGATCAGCGTCTCGACGTCAGGGCTCGACTCGCCTGGCGGCGAGTCGTTTAGCTCCCGGACGGCGTAGGCGGCGCCCGCCCCCGCGCCGACGGCCCCCAACGCGGCGATGGCGTCCCGCCGAGATAGTTCCATGGAGGCGATTTAGGCAGACCTAATCAAATGCGTTGTGCATCGGCGCCACTCGATCGTGATGGCTCTCGGTGGGTGGTCCTCCTACGATGCTATTGAGCCGTATCTCGCCGCCCCTCCGAGTCCAGTATCCTAGACCATCTCAATAAGGTCTCGCTTTGATGGGCTTCGGCCCCAACAATAACTTTACCTTTGTTGGGGTCTTATCCCAACATAGGAGAACATGCCAGCGACGGTCGTGTACCGAGAGGAAAATGAGAAACCGGACGGAAGTCGGTACGAAATGGTCGCCTGGCAGGTCCCGGTGAGCGAGGACTTCCCCCAGGGGTTGAACTACAGCTTCCAGTACGTGAGTGCTGACGGCGATACGCTCCTGCGATACGACAACGCGCCCTACCACCTGGATGTCGGCCGGCACCACCGACATCCACCTGAAGGCGAGATCACGGAGTTGGGCTTCACCGGTCTCTCCGACCTGATCGACGACTTCCAGAACGAGGTCGACGAAATCCATGAGCGACGAACCAACTGACGCCGAACCCACGCACGACGAGTTCACCCCCGACCCGGACGAAGTCGAGTACCCTTCGACCCTCCGCATCACGTCGAAGCCGTCCGAGGACCACAAGGAGAGTGCCTTGGACCGTGCAGAGCGCTGGGAGCAGGGCGACGAGGTCCCGCACGTCGTCAATTTTGAAGACCGAGCGCGCCTCCGCCAGCTTCTCACCGACCGGCGAATGGAGCTGCTCGAAACGGTGATGGAACAGCCCCCTGGAAGCATCCGCGCGTTGGCTGGCTGCCTCGGCCGTGACGTGCACGACGTCCACGACGATGTGCACCTGCTGGCCGAGTATGACGTCATCCACTTCGAGGAGGACGGTCGCGCGAAGAAGCCGTACGTTCCTTACGACACGGTCCGGATCGAGGTTGAGTTCGGCTTGCCGCGTGACGAGAGCTCGGAGTCGGCCGCATCGACCTGAATTAGACGAGTCAAGGGTCCGGTCGCTGGAGATGCTTCGCCGCATCCAGTTCCTCGTAGAGGTATCGCTGGCCCTCACCGGCCGGCTCGAATATGATCCCGTCCTCGTAGAGGCGCGCCACCAGCCCGGCCTCTCCGGGTATCTCCAGCCGCTCGAAGACGCGACGGGGTGAGGCCAGCATCGCGGTCTCGCGCTGAATCGGTGACGGCGACCCCCACCGCTCGTCGCTCAGGTACTCCATGATACACTCGTCGAGCGGGCACATTCACTTCGCTCACTTCCGCTTGTGCATAATTTCTCCCGGCTCTTCGCCGGCGGTCGGGCTGTTCCGTTCCCCGCCGTTCATCCAAGCGCCGTTCTCGGCGTCGTACTCCCTGCTCAGTGCCGCTCTTCGACCCAGGTAACGACGTCGGTGACCTCCTCGGGGGTCGTGCCGTGGCCGACGGCGTACTGCTCGAAGCGCACCTCGGCACCTCCCTCCTCCAGCAGGTCGGCGGCGCGCTCGGCCCGCTCCGCCGGGATGACCCGGTCGTGGGCGCCACAGCCGACGAAGACCGGCGTGCCGGCGGCGGCGTCGACGTCGTCGGCGTGCTCGGCGGCGAGGTAGCCGTTCAGCGCGACCACCCAGCGATAGGCCTCGGGCCGCTCGAGAAGCGCCGAGAGGCTCGTGATGGCGCCCTGGCTGAACCCGAACAGGCCGACCCGGTCGGAATCGAGGTCGTAGGCGTCGACGGCGCCGTCGACGAACTCGTGGACCGCATCGAGGCTCCGGCGGAACCCATCCGGGTCGGGCTGGCTGGCGTGGAGGCCGCCCGCCGAGAGGTCCAGGTCGTACCAGGTGTAGCTGTCGGGGCCCATCGACTGGGGCGCCCGCACGCCGAGGACGTCCAGTTCGTCGGGCAGTTGCGCGCCGAACGGCAGCAGGTCCCGCTCGTCGGTGCCGCGGCCGTGGATCAGTACGACCGCCGGCGCGTCCGACGCGGCGGTCCCCGGGCGGTGCTCGTGGACGAGCGGCAGGTCCTCCGGCGCGGTCATGCGCCCGCTACGACGGCGACGATCAAAAGCCGCCGGTCGACACGTCTCACCATGTGACAGGTTGCCACAGGATTTATGATCGTGGCTCGGCAACGGCCGCTTGTATGGCGACCGCAGACGACGACATCTTCGACGAGTTCCTCGACGAGCGAGGGCACGAAACCGAGTCCCCGTCGTGGGAGCAGGACTACAACAAAAAACGGTGCCCGGACTGTGGAGGGCTCCACGGACCCGAGGCGTCGTCGTGTTCGGTCTGCGGCTGGCGGCCGACCTGAGGTGAGGCCACGGTCGGCCGGTGCGCCGATGATCGTCCGACAGCGCCGCTCCGTGGTGGTATCGGTCGCAAGCACTCGATTTATACGGCCGCGCGGCATTGAGCGAGTAATGTCCAATTCCACCCAGGTGACACGACTGTTCGGTGGCCCCGGCAGCGGGAAGACGACGGCGCTGCTGGACCGGGTCGACGAGATGCTCGACGAGGGCGTCGACATCGACGATATCCTGGTCGTCTCCTACACCCGGGCGGCCGCCACCGAGGTCCGCGAGCGGCTCTCCGAGCGGCTCGACCGGAGCCCGAAGTCACTCCGCGGCAACGTCTGTACGATGCACGCGAAGGCCTACGAGCTGCTGAACCTCTCGCGGGGCGACGTCGTCGGCGAGGACGACAAGGAGGCCTTCTGCGAAGAGTACGGCGTCGAGTTCGAAGACGAGTACAGCTCCTCGCGGCGGCGGTCGGCGCGGTCGACGACGCTGGGCAACAAGATCATCGCCACTTCCCAGTGGCTCCAGCGGACCGAACGCGACGTCGCCGACTGGTACGAGGTCCCCTTCAAGTGGGACGACGACGAGGTCCGGCTGCCGCCGGAGATCGACGACGAGGCCCAGACGGGCTACAAGGGCGAACACGGGATCGTCGGCTTCGCGGACATGCTCGAGCGGGTCAAACAGCGGTCGCTCGTCCCCGGCGTCGATCACGTCGTCATCGACGAGTTCCAGGACATCACCACGCTGCAGTACGCCGTCTACGACGAGTGGAAACCCCACATCGACGCCGTCCTCATCGCCGGCGACGACGACCAGGTCGTCTACGCCTGGCAGGGCGCCGACCCCAACCTCCTGCTCGACGAGGGCGTCGACGACGACGTCGTGCTGCCGAACTCCTACCGGCTGCCGTCCCGCATCCTCAACGTCGTCAACACCCAGATCGACCACATCGACAAGCGCCAGGACAAAGACCTCAAGCCGCGCAAGCAGGGCGGCTCCGTCGAGGCCGTCCGCAACCCCTCGATGCTCGATTTGGTGCGGAACGTCCGCGGCACCCTCGAGGAGGACGAAGACGGCACCGTCATGTGTCTGTTCCGGGCCCGTTACCAGATGTTCCAGTTCATGGACGAGTTCATCGACGAGGGGATCCCCTTCAGGGCGCTGACCGACCAGCGGATGTGGACCGACCGGCTGCAGGGGTACGTCGACGCCATCGAGGCCGTCGACCGGGGCGAGTCGATCGACGGCCTGCAGGCCCGCCGGCTCGGCGAGATGCTCGCCGACAGCGCCTTCGGCACCGGCGAGCGCGACGACTACTTCGACGCCCTCGACGACCGACAGGAGACCGCGGGCGTCGACGACCTCACCGAAATAGAGCTGCCGGCCGACTTCGTCGACGACCACGCTCCCTTCGCGCCCGGCCCTGCGTCGGCGTCGGACATGCTGACGAAGGTGTCGAACTTCCAGGAACGGTCCGTCGAGGCGTACTTCGGCGGCGACTACCGCGGGATGGACCCCTCGCGGCTCCGGCTCGGCACCATCCACTCCGCGAAGGGCCGGGAGGCCGACCACGTGTTCGTCGCGACGGATCTCACCGAGAAGGTCGTCGAGCAGATGGCCGCCTCCGTCGAGAACCCCACCGAGGTGGCGGGCGTCACCGAGTTCACCAAACACTCCGACCCCGTCCCGACGCTGACCGACAACGAGCGGCGGGTGTTCTACGTCGGCATGTCGCGGGCCCGCGAACGGCTCGTCCTGCTGGAGAACCTCGTCGACGGCGCGCCGACGCTACCGGTTGACGTGCTGCTGCACGACGAGCCGGTCGAGGAATCACTGGAGCAGGTGCTCGAGCAGGCCCAGCAGACCGGCGCCGAACTGACCGCCGACTGACCGAGGACTCGCCGTCAGCGGACTTCTTCGGTCACTTGAGTTGACCGAAGATCCGGTCGGTCACCCGCGCGTAGATGTACTCGCTGACCGCGACGAATCCGACGGCCATCGCGAAGAAGACCGTCCCGAGCGGCAACTGACCGTCCAAGATGGTGGAGACGCCGACCAGCGCCACTGGCACCGCTACCACGAGCGTCGTCAGCAACCACAGCGAACGAACGATGCCCATCGCCATCGCTCACTCACCCTCCGGGTCGGCGTCGTCGCCGTCCGACTGGAGCCAGTCGAGGGCTCGCCCGCCGACGACGTCGACCGGGTCCGGCCGGTAGAGCACCCCGACGACGAGGCCGGCCGCGACGGCCAGGAAGCCGACGCCAGCTGCCGTCCGACCGCCGACGAGGAACTCCACGCCGAGCAGCCCGACCGGCGCCGCCAGTGCCGCAGCCCCGAACAGCGCCACCGTGTCGAGGACGTTCATGCGCGACGGTACGCGTCGAGGCCCAAAAGCTCGCCGTCTGCGACCGACGACAGCCTTTCGATCCTCGCAGCCGTACCGTCGGTATGTTCACCGGCATCGTCGAGGAAACCGGCGAGGTGACGACCGTCGAGGACGGCCCGGAGGGGCGACGAATCGGCGTCTCGACGTCGTTCTGCGACGAACTCGAGCACGGCCAGAGCGTCTCGATAAGCGGCGCCTGCCTGACCGTCGAAGGGGTCCGATCGGACGACGGTGGCGACGGCGAGTTCGAACTATTCTGCTCCGAGGAGACCCTCGAGCGGACGTACCTCGACGACGTGAGGGTCGACGACGCGGTCAATCTCGAGCGGGCGCTGCCGGCCGACGGCCGCTTCGACGGCCACTTCGTACAGGGCCACGTCGACGGTGTCGCCGAGGTAACCGAAATCGAGCAGGTGGGGGACGATTGGACGTTCGGCTTCTCGCTGCCCGACGACCTCGCCCCGTACGTCGTCGAGAAGGGATCGATCGGCGTCGACGGGATCTCGCTGACCGTCGCGGAGCTGCGCGAGGGGTCGTTTTCGACCGCCATCATCCCGGCGACGTACGACCTGACGACGCTGTCGACGAAGGCGGTCGGCGACCCAATCCACCTCGAGGTCGACGTCGTCGCCAAGTACGTCGAGAGCCTCGTCGACGGCTACCGGTAGCTACGCGTCGGCGTCGAACTCCGTCAGCTCCGGCTCCATCTCCCCCGGGTCGGCGTCGTCGTGGGCCCGCTCGTATGCCCGACGGTAGCGCTGGAGCTTCCGGTAGAGGATGGCGAAGAACAGCCCGGCGTAGACGACGACGAAGCCGAAGAAGACGACCAACGCCGGCACCCCCGGGACGACGAGCCCGACCAGCCTCGGCACGATGCCGGCCAGTGTATTGTAGGTAGCGTGGATGAACGCCGCGATGATGATGCCCTTGATGATGATCGGGGCGGCGTTCTCGCGGTTGAACTTCGCGAGGCCGAGGTAGTAGCCGGCGAAGGCGGAGTAGATGACGTGGCCGGGGCCGGCGAGGCTGCGGACGGCCGTGATCTGGCCGCCGTCGTCGACCGTCTCGGAGAACTGCGCGACGACGTCGATCGTCGCGGCCGTGATGAGGGCGCCGGAACCCTGGAGATTCTGGGTGATGTAGAGGACGTTTTCGATGGTCGCGAAACCGAGGCCGGCGACGGCGCCGTACACCGCGCCGTCGACGACCGAGTCGAAGCGGTCGTCCCGGTAAGCGTACAGCCGCACCGCGAGCATCTTGACGAACTCCTCGCCGGGGCCGACGACGAGGTAGAAAAAGAGGATGACGCCGACCGGGCCCAGCGCCTGGAGAGCCCCGAGGCGGCCGTTGACAATGGCGGCGAAGCCGGCAAACAGGATCGCGAGGACGAACGTCACCGCGAGAAGCGTCGGCGGCTCCTTCGTCGTGACGTCGGTCCGGTAGACGTACAGCGCGAGCAGCCCCGCCGGGACGACCGACAGGAGGACGAGTCCGAGTACGAACGGGTTCCGGAGGATGACGGCCCCCGCGCCGCCGGCCAGGATCGTCAGGAAGATGCCGAACCCGAGCACGTAGACCGCCCACCGGGCGAGCCTGCGCCCGCCTCGGTGGACGGTCACCGCGAGCCTGTCCAGCGCCGTCCGGGGCTCCCAGGCGGCGACGTCGTAGAGGTCCTCCGAGTCGTCCGTACGGGCCTCGACCGGGTCTTCCATACCGACACCTGCGGCGGTAGGGTTCTAACGGTTTTGTTGCCGGCGACTGGTTTGTTCATACAACGCCGAACGATCGCCCAGTTTCGGTCGGCGCGTCGCCGACCTCCTGGCGGATCGAACGGACGAGACACGCCGGCGTTCGTACGGTCGCTCCACCGGCGCCAACCTACAAGGCGTCGAGCGAAGCGAGACGCCTCGAACCCGGACGGCGTCCTCGCGAGTGAAGCGAGCGGGGGCTCGGCAGAGCCTCGCTCTGCCGGTGACCGAACCGAGCCGTGAGCGAAGCGAGGATAACCGGGGTAGTGACTATACGAAAGCCAGCGAGCCGAGGGCGTTCGAGATCACCCCCGGCCGCATCGAGCAGTATCCGCCTGTCCGAACACCACCCCGACGACGAGCCGGGACGCTTTCGGTCTCCCGTCCCGAACGCCGGATATGCACTTCGACCAGCGGACGCAGCGTGCCCTCCGGGAGTTCGGCCTCTCGACGGCCGAGATCCGGGAGCTGTCGACGGCCGTCGTCGAGGCGACGGCCGAGGCCGCCGCCGACATCGAGGCGTTCTTCGAGGGCCGCGACGTCGTTTACTCCGACATGGAGAAGGCCCACTCGGCCGCCGAGTTCCCCGAACACGACCTGGCGTACGTCGACCTCTACACCCACGGCGCCGACCTCCGGGGGTACGTGCGGTTCGACGGCTGGGGCGTCCCCGTCGAAGGCGGCCGCGTGCTCGGCGACGACATCGTCGAGCTGACGCTCGGGCCGACCGTCGACGGCCGCGTCCGGTTCGCCGCCGACCGCGAACGTCTATGAACGTCCGCGTTCGCGGCATCTACACGACGGCGCTGACGGAGCTGCTCGGCGACGGCGACGACTTCGAGATCGTCCAGGCGTCGCCGCCCATCCGCGAGCGGTTCGACCGGGAGTTCCCGGTCGCACCGGCCGACGCGACCGTCCGGACGACCGACGACCGCCAGGGCGTCGGCTTGGCCGGCGACCCCGAGGCGGTCGCGGCGCTGCGGGGGCGGCTCCGGGCGGTCGGCCGCGACGCCTTCGCCTGGTCGGATCCCGCCCCCCGCGGGGCGGTGTTCCGCGGCGTCGTCGCCGAGACGCTCGGCTCCGGCGCCGTCGTCGATCTCGCCGTCGACGGCGACGCCGTCGAGGGCTTTCTCCCGTACGACCGCGTCGACGGCTACGTCGAGACCGGCGACGACTACCGGCTTCAGGTGGCGACGCCGACGCCGCCGTGGCGGGACGTCCGGCCGTCGCTGGCGACCGACCTGCGAGCGCCAGGCGGGCTGGTCGAACTCCGCCGCGGCGACGGCGGGCGCCGCGACGAGACGGCCCGGATGGCGGAGCTACTTCCCGTCGACCCGCCCGAGGGGTGGACGCCGCGGTGGTCGCCGGCCGCCGACGACGCCTCCCTGGACGCGATGGCGGCGGCGCTGGAGCGGGCGAGCGACCGCGCCGAAACCGTCGAGTCGGCGGTCGCGGCCGACGACGGCGGCGACGACCCCGGCCGAATCGCCGCGCCGCAGGCCGGCGCCTGGGTGTGGTTCGGCCGGGAGTCCCGCTTCGAGCTCGACGACGTCCGCCGGCGGGTGACGGCGACGATGCCCGGCCACCACCGGGCGAAGGCCGCCGACGACGACGCCAGCACGGCCGTCGACCTCGTCGAGGCCGTCTGCGGCGATTCCGGCGACGAGTTCCCCTTCGCGGCCGTCGCCGACCAGTTCGGCCCCCGCGAGGGCGGGACCCTCGCCATCGGTCACGGCAAGCCCGACGGCCGGGGGATCGTCCTCGGGCGGGGGGAGGTGGTCGAACGGGACGACGACGACCGCTCGGTCACCGTCGAGCGGGAGATGACCGCCGGCGGCACCTACGACGCCCTCGACGTCGAGCGGCGGACCGGCGACGTCGCCCGGACGACGTTCGTCGAGGGGCGGTGGTGGTACCCGACGGTCTACCGGGGCGACGACGGCACGCGCCGCGGTACCTACGTCAATGTCTGCACGCCGGTGGAGCTGTTCCCCGACGCTGCGCGGTACGTCGACCTGCACGTCGACGTGGTGAAGACGCCCGACGGCGAGGTCCGGCGGGTCGACGACGACGAGCTCGAGGCGGCCGTCGCCGCCGGCCACGTCGCCGAGCCGCTCGCCGACCGCGCCCGCGAGGTCGCCGCCTCCATCGAGAAGGCCCTGTAGCGGCACCCGGAGCGCCGGGACACCGCCCCCCCGGAATGTCGGCTCACCGGGACGTCGACCGGTGCCGACTTGTTCGCCCGCCGCCTGTCGCCGGACGTGAACCTGGATACGTACCTCGTGACCGGCGCGGAGCACTCGCCCGGTCGCTCGACGGTCGACGTCGTCGAGGCGGCCGTCGGCGGCGGCGTCGACGTCGTCCAGTTGCGGGAGAAGCCGGCGAGCGCGCGCGACCGGTACCGCCTCGGTCGGGAGCTACGGGAGCTGACGCGGGCAGCGGACGTGACCTTTCTCGTCAACGACCGGGTCGACATCGCGGCGGCGGTCGACGCCGACGGCGTCCACCTCGGCGACGACGACCTCCCGGTGTCGGTCGCCCGCGAGCAGCTGGGCGACGACGCCGTCGTCGGCCGGTCGGTCTCGACGCCGGCCGGCGCCCGCGAGGCCGAGGCCGCCGGCGCCGACTACCTCGGCGTCGGTGCGGTGTACGCGACCTCCTCGAAGGACACCGACCCGGAGGGCACCGAGATCGGCCTCGAACGGCTCCGGGAGATCGACCGGGCCGTCGACGTCCCGTTCGTCGGCATCGGCGGCGTGACCGTCGACGACGCCGCCGACGTGGTCGCGGCGGGCGCCGACGGCGTGGCGGTCATCTCGGCGATCACGGCCGCCGACGACCCCGAGGCGGCGACGGCGGCGCTGAACGAGGCGGTCGCCGACGGCCGAAAGCGGCGATGACCGGCGCGTTCGCTGGCCGGGTCGCGCTCGTGACGGGCGCCAGTTCCGGCATCGGCGCCGCGACGGCCCGCCGGTTCGCCGCCGAGGGCGCGGACCTGGTGCTGGCGGCCCGCACCGAGACGGCGCTGTCGACGGTGGCGGCGGAGTGCCGCGAGGCCGGCGTCGAGGCGCTTTCGGTGCCGACGGACGTGACCGACGCGGCGGCCGTCGAGGCGCTCGTCGCGGCGACGACCGACCGGTTCGGCCGGCTGGACGTCGCCGTGGCCAACGCCGGCGTCGGCGGGGCCCGCGACGTGCCGATTCCGGAGCTACCGCTGGAGCAGTTCGAGCGGGTCACCGAGACGAACGTCCACGGCGCCTTCCACACGACCCGGGCGGTGCTGCCGGCGCTACGAGCCTCGGCGGGAGCGCTCATCTTCGTCGGCAGCTTCAAGGGCCGGTATCCGAGCACGTCGACGCCGGTGTATGCAGCCTCGAAGTGGTGGCTGCGCGGCTTCGCGAGAAGCGTCGCCGGCCGGGTCGGCCCGGACGGCGTCGGTGTCACCGTCGTCAACCCCTCGGGCGTGACGACGCCGTTCGGCTCGGAGTTCCGCGAGGAGCCCAACGAGACCGCCCTGGACGAGAAGACGACGCTGGACGCGGCGGATGTCGCCGACGCCGTCGTCTACGCCGCCGGTCGGGACGCGCCGGCGACGGTGACAGAGCTGAACCTCGACCGTCGGGACGTCCTCGCGCGGTTCTGACCGCCGACGGGGCCGGCTCAGCCCCGGAGCCGGCGGGCCAGTTCCGCCAGCCCGAGGCCGGCCGCCCCCGCTACGAGCCCGAGACCGGTGCCGTCGGCGGTCGTCTCCGCTGTGTCCGTCCCCGTCTCGTCGACCGCTTCCGTCGGGGTCGAAGGCGACTCGACGGTCGGGAAGGTGTAGACGGCGGCGGCCGCCTCGGGGTCGTCGGCCGAGAGGTCCCGCCAGCCGCTGGCGACGACGTGGTCGCCGGCGCCCCGTGCGGTCCAGAACTCGGTCGTCTCGTCCCGCCAGCCGCCGAGCTCGCGGGGGGCGGCCGGGTCCGAGACGTCGTGGACGCGGACGCCGCCGCGGTACCAGGACGTGTAGAGGCGGTCGCCGGCGAACTCGAAGTTGTGCGCCGTGGTCCAGGTGCCGCCGAGCGTCGGGTCGTCGGTCGGCGGCGCCTTGATCCGGGCGAGTCGCTCGCCGGCCTCGTGGTCCCACAGCTCGACGCCGCCGACGGCCGAGGCCGGCGCCTCGGGGTCGGTCGCCCACGCCTCCTCGTTGAGCGCGAGCACCGGGTCGCCGGGGCCGCGGGGGGCCGCGGAGTGGTCGTTGCCGGGCAGCGAGAACGTCGCCTCCCGGAGTTCGGCCCGGGAGTCGACGCCGGCCAGCGCCTCGGGGTCGCGGCCCCGGAGGCCGGTCACGGTTGTCGGGTCGGCCGGGTCGGAGACGTCGACGAGCCACGTTCCGGCCTCCAGGTACGAGCAGTAGGCGACGCCGTCGACGACGGTGACGTCGTGCAGCTGCCGGAGGCCCGGGTCGACGTCGGCCCAGCGGTCGTCGGCGTCGACGACCGACCATCGGCCGACCGTCTCGCCGGTCCCGAGATCGACGCAGACGAGCGGGTTCCGGTCGCCGTCGTTGCCGCAGAGGTAGAGCGTCTCGTCGTCGAGGTCGACGTTGTGGTTGTAAAAGGGCGTCTCGTGAACGAGGACCCGCTCGGGGGCGGTGGGGTCGGAGATGTCGAAGACGATGGCCGCTTTCGGGACGTCGTCAAGGGGATTGGCCGGCCCCGCTACGGCGTAGCGGTCGCCGTACAGCTTCCCGTCTTGGACGCCGGCCATCGGCCCATCCGGGTGGTCGGCCAGCAGCGACCGACGCTCGGCCAGCAGCGTCGGCTCCGTCGGGTCGGAGGTGTCGACCGTCGCGAAGCCGTCGGTCGCCGCGACGTAGGCGATATCGTCGTCGTCGACGACCAGCTCCTTCGCGCCGGGGACCGATAGCCGACCGAGCGGCTCGAACGGTTCCGTCGCCCCGGCGCGGCCGACCGCCGGCAGCAGCAGCGTCGCGGCCCCCGCACGGAGGGCGTCCCGTCGTCGCATCGCCGGCCCTAGGGCGGCGACACGTCTATCGGTTTCGCCGGGGACGGCAACGGACCGCCGGGGCGGTCGGTAGACCGAGACACGATATCGCGGGCGCCTCTCGGGGCGGTGCCGACCCGACGGGCCAGGGTTGTGAGCTCGAAAGGGAACGCGGATTCATGTACGAGGGCACGCTATCTCGGCCGATGTCGGACGACGCCGACCGCGGGCAGCTGCTCGTCATCGTCGGGCTCATCATCGCGGTGAGCTTCATCGGGCTCGCGGTGGCGCTCAACGCCGCCATCTTCAGCGAGAACCTCTCGACGCGGGAGAGCGTCGACGCCGAGGAGGCGGCCGCCTACGCCGCCGTGGGAGACCGCCAGAGAGCGGGAGGCTGCCTCCGAGGGCGCCGACTTCGAGTTAAGCCGGACCGCCCATGCCGGCTGGCGGCTCGAACAGGACGCGAACCGCTCGTTCACGCCCGCGGACGACACCGACGCGACCGACTGGACCGTCGCCGACGGCGTCCAGAACATCTCGGCCTTTGAGTTGAACGTGAACAGAACGAAGCTGTCCGACAGCGCTGACACCTCGGCGTTCCGACTGAACGTCTCCAACGGAACGACCCACTGGGAACTGTACGTCTACCAGGACGCGGACGGCGATATAAACGTCTCCGAGGGTGACCCCACCGATTCCTCCTCGGAGAACTGCTCCCTGGCCGCGGACCGCGCCGTCATTGACCTTCGGAACGAGACACTGGCCGGGGACGACTGCAGCGCTCTCGACTTCTCGTCGGCCGTGAGCGGGCCGCTGGTGGTACGTTACGAGAATGTCCAGGACGGCAGCGGTACGGAGCGCGTCAACGGCACCTACCGGGTCATCGTCAACGGCTCCGATGCGGTCGCCACCACCAGCGGCCAGCCCGACAGGTTCGACGCCACCGGCGGGTCGGCGCCGACGGCGACGGCAGTCGTCTACGCGGTTTCCTACGACAGCCACTACCGGCGCAACGACGTGGTCCACGATCGCGCGGGCCGATACGCCCCGCGGGCGGAAGCGTACTGAGGCTTCAATCGACAGGGTTTCGGTCCGCCGGTTCGTGCGGGGAGATAATGACCGACGACATCGTCGTCCGGGGTGCCTCCGAGCACAACCTCGAGGACATCGACGTGTCCATTCCGCGCGAGGAGTTCACCGTCGTCACCGGGCTCGCCAGATGGACAAACCGCAGGTCGAAAACGTCGAGGGGCTGTCACCCGCCATCTCCATCGACCAGAAGAACGCCGCCAACAACCCCCGCTCGACGGTCGGCACCGTCACCGAACTCCACGACTATCTCCGGCTGCTGTACGCCCGCGTCGGCACGCCGCACTGTCCGGAGTGCGGCCGCGAGGTGGGCGAGCAGTCCGCCCAGCAGATGGTCCGCCGACTGCTGGAGTTGCCCGAGGGCACCCGCGCGAAGCTGTGTGCGCCGGTCGTCCGCGACCAGAAGGGCGCCTTCGCCGAGCGCTTCGAGACGCTGGTGAGCGAGGGGTACACCCGCGTCGAGGTCGACGACGAGGAGTACGACCTCGCGACGGAGACGCCCGACCTCGACGAGAACTACGACCACACGATCGACGTCGTCGTCGACCGGGTGAAGCTCCGCGAGGAGGACCGCTCGCGGATCACCGACTCCGTCGAGACCGCCCTCGAGGAGGCCGACGGCGTGCTGAAAGTCGTTCTGCCGGACCCGCCCGAGGACGCAGACATCGGCACCGAGTCCCGCTCGACGGGCGACCTGGCGGGCGACGCCGACGACCGCGCGGTCGTCGAGTTCTCCGAGGAACTCGCATGCACCGTCTGCGGCATCGACCTGCCCGAGATCGAGACCCGCTCGTTTTCGTTCAACTCCCCGCACGGCGCCTGCCCGGAGTGCGAGGGCATCGGCGAGACGAAGGAGGTCGACGAGGAGCTGGTGGTACGGGATCCCTCCAAACCGATCAAGGACGTGTTCGAGGCCTGGAGCTACGGCCGGTCGTACTACCGGACGCGGCTGGACGCGGTGGCGTCGCACTTCGACGTCGGCGTCGAGACGCCGTTCGAGGAACTCGATTCCGAGGTGCAGAAGCAGTTCCTCTACGGCACCGACGAGCAGGTCGTGTTCCAGCGCCGGACGAAGAACGGTACCCGGCGCAAACGGAAGCGCTTCGAGGGCGTGATCCCGAACCTCGAGCGGCGGTACGTCGAGACGGACTCCGACGGCACCCGCGACCACATCGAGAACTACATGGCGACGACGACGTGTCCGGCCTGCGACGGCACGCGGCTGAAGCCCGAATCGCGGGCCGTTCTCGTGGGCGACACCGCCGTCACCGAGGTCAACCGAATGTCCATCGGCGACGCCCTCGCGCACTTCGAGGGGCTGGACGCCGACCTCGACGCCCGCGAGCGGACCATCGCCGAGGAGATCCTGAAGGAGATCCGCGACCGGCTGGGGTTCATGGAGGAGGTCGGCCTCGAGTACCTGACGCTGGACCGGGAGGCGGCGACGCTGTCGGGCGGCGAAAGCCAGCGCATCCGGCTGGCCACGCAGGTCGGCTCCGGGCTCGTCGGCGTGCTGTACGTGCTGGACGAGCCGTCCATCGGCCTCCACCAGCGGGACAACGACAAACTGCTGGACACGCTGGAGGGGCTGCGGGACCTGGGCAACACCCTCGTCGTCGTCGAGCACGACGAGGCGACGATGTGGCGGGCCGACAACGTCATCGACATGGGGCCCGGTCCGGGCAAGCGCGGCGGCGAGGTCGTCGCCAACGGCGACGTCGAGGAGGTGATGGACGCCGACGACTCCGTGACGGGCGACTACCTCGCCGGCCGCCAGACGATTCAGGTGCCGGACGTCCGTCGTGACGCCGACGGCCACCTCACCGTCCGCGGCGCCCGCCAGCACAACCTCGACGACCTCGACGTCGCGTTCCCGCTGGGCTGTTTCACGGCGATCACGGGCGTCTCCGGTTCCGGGAAGTCGACGCTGTTGCACGAGATCCTCTACAAGGGGCTGGTGCGGCGGATGAACGACACCGACGTCAACCCCGGCGACCACGACGCCATCGATGGGGTCGAGGAGATCGAGACGGTCCGGCTCATCGATCAATCGCCCATCGGCCGGACGCCCCGCTCGAACCCCGCCACCTACACCGGCGTGTTCGACCACATCCGGGAACTGTTCGCCGAGACCAAGCTCGCCAAGCGGCGCGGCTACGCGAAGGGCCGCTTCTCGTTCAACGTCAAGGGCGGCCGCTGTGAGTCCTGCGGCGGCCAGGGCACCGTTAAGATCGACATGAACTTCCTATCGGACGTCTACGTGCCCTGCGAGGAGTGCGACGGGGACCGGTACAACGACGAGACGCTGCAGGTCACGTACAAGGACGCCACCATCTCCGACATCCTGGGAATGGAGGTCGACGAGGCCTACGAGTTCTTCGAGGGCCACACCGGCATCCGGCGGCGGCTGAAGCTGCTGCAGGACGTCGGGCTGGGCTACATGCGGCTCGGCCAGCCCTCGACGACGCTGTCCGGCGGGGAGGCCCAGCGCGTCAAGCTGGCCGAGGAGCTCGGCAAGCGCGACTCCGGGGACGCGCTGTACCTGCTGGACGAGCCGACCACCGGCCTCCACAGCGAGGACGAGCGGAAGCTCATCGACGTGCTCCACCGGCTGGTCGACGAGGGCAACACCGTCGTCGTCATCGAACACGAGCTGGACCTGGTGAAAAACGCCGACCACATCGTCGACCTCGGGCCGGAGGGCGGCGAGCACGGCGGCGAGCTGGTGGCGACGGGCACCCCCGAGGCGGTCGCGGCGGTCGACGCCTCCCACACCGGCCGCTACCTCCGGGACCTGCTGCCCGGCGTCGACCTGGAGGGCCCGCGGAGCGACCGGACGTCGGCGGCGGCCGCCGACGACGACTGACGGTAGCGGTTAGTCGAGCGGAATTGGCAGACTTCAGCGATGACGGTGGCGTGTCCGAACGCCCCCTCCCGCTCGCTGCGCGA
Organism: Halobacteriales archaeon QS_8_69_73; assembly: GCA_003022945.1. Lineage (GTDB taxonomy): Archaea > Halobacteriota > Halobacteria > Halobacteriales > Haloarculaceae > Natronomonas. Next base: position 92,314 of record PXRZ01000043.1, read on the forward strand.
GCGGTCGGCCCCGTTCGAGATCCCGCCCGACATCGGCCGACTGGCCGACTCTCGCTCGACTAAACACGTTCCGACTAACCGCCACCGGATTTATGTCGGCCGTCGGCAACGTATCGGTATGGTCTCGACCGTCGGGCTGGCGGACGGCGGGCTGGTGGTCGCCGGCCTCGTGCTGGTGTTTTTCGGCGCCGCGCTGTCGGTGTACGCGGTCGCGCTGTTGGGCTTCCTGCTGGGTGCCGGCGGCGCCTACACGGTCGCGCCGGCGCTGCTCGGGGCGGTCGGGTCGGAGGGCATCGTCGGCCTGGCCGTCGCGGTCGTCGCCGGCGGGCTGGTCGGGGCGGCGCTGGCGTACGTGGCGCTATCGTTCGCGACGGCGGTGCCGTCGGCCGTCGTCGGCGCTTACGTCGGTCTCGCCGTGGTGGCACCGGTCGTCACCGACGGCGGGCTCCTCCGGTACCCGGTGGCGGCGCTAGGCGGGCTCGCCGGCGCCGTGGCGGGGGTGACGCTGACGAAGTTCGCGCTGACCTTCGTCACGTCGTTCTTCGGGGCGGCGCTCGCCTCGGGGGCGCTGTCGGCGTCGGCGTTCCGGGCGGCCCGCGAGGGACCGACGGTCGAGCCACTGCTCGTCGACCCGCTCGCGACGACGCCCGTCGCCGGTGCCGCGGTGCCGCTGTTCGCGGCGCTGTTCGTGATTGGGCTACTGTCGCAGGTCGGGCTGTTCCGGCTGGGGTGGGTGACCAGGCTGGCCGCGGTGCTGCCCGGGGCACGGGCGCTCGACAGCAAGGGTGGGTGACCCCGGACCGACCGGGGTGGTCGGGGGGCGACCGGCGTTACAGGTCGCGCGGCTGGACCGTCTTCCGGTCGTTCTCCTCGGCGCGCCGGGCGGCGTCGTCGAGGAGCTCCTCGACCTCGTCGTCGAGGGCGTCGTAGAAGTCCGAGGCGACGTTCATGTCATTGAGCGCTTCCTTCACGGCGGCTTTGACGATCAGGTCTGCCATACACGTCGTGATTCACCGGGCGCCCTTATATAACTTCCCGTTTGAGGGCGGCGTGGCCGCTTCTACCGGCCGATTAGCGCCGGGTATTCGGGGTCACGAGACTGCCTTCCGACCGGCGCGGCCGCCGCGGCGCCGACATGCGACAGTTTCGTACTCGCGCGGGTCGAGACGGCGGTATGCGCGAGATACTCGAGGCGGTCGCCGACGGCGAGCTGTCGCCGACGGAGGCGGAAGGCGAGCTGAAGGGGTACGCCCGGACGGCAGCGGGGCGGTTCGACGCGGCCCGCGAGGGCCGCAGCGGGGTGCCGGAGGCGGTGCTGGCGGAGGGCAAGACTGCCGAGGAGGTGGCGGCGATGACCGCCGGCGCCGTCGAGACGACGGGCCACGCCCTGGTGACGCGCGCCGACACCGACGACATCGCGGCCTGTCGGGGGCGGCTCGCGGAGACGCACCCGGACGCCAAGTTGCGTCGCGACGACCGCGCCCGGACGCTCGTCGTCCACGCAGATTACAAGCCGCCGGATCTAGCGGCGACGGTGACGGTCGTGACGGCCGGCACCTCCGACGCCGCCGCGGCGGGAGAGGCCGCGGTCGTCGCCGAGGAGATGGGCGCGACGGTCGACGTCGTCGAGGACGTCGGCGTCGCGGGGCTGACGCGGCTGCTGGACCGGCTGGAATCGCTCCGGGCCGCCGACGTGCTGGTCGTGGCGGCCGGCCGCGAGGGGGCGCTGCCGACGGTCGTCGCCGGCCTCGTGGACGTGCCGCTGATCGGGCTACCGGTGTCGAACGGCTACGGCCACGGCGGCTCCGGCGAAGCCGCTCTCGCCGGAATGCTACAGTCGTGTACGCCCATCACCACCGTCAACATCGACGCTGGCTTCGTCGCCGGCGCACAGGCCGGCCTCGTCGCCCGCGCCGTCGCGGACGCCCGGGGCGAATGACGGCGCCGCCGCGACCGTCTCGGCCCGACGTTCGCGTATCCGGGTCCCCGCGCGGACCGGCCGGGTACCCCGTCCGAGGGGTATATGTGGGTAGAGACCCTGTACCATGATGCCGACACGACGTCGGCGGCCAGAATGCCCAGGTGTGACCACTGTGACGCGCACGTCTCGGACCGGTTCGCCCGGGTGTTCGCGGACGAGGGTGGGCAGGTGTACGCGTGCCCGAACTGCTCCGCGAACGCCGGCATCGCCGAGGTTTCGAGGGACCGTGCGCACGAATCGCGGCCCGACGGCCGGTGAACCGTGCTCCAACCACAGGGTGCCCTTCCGTTCTTATGCCCGATGACCACCACGTCTACGTGCTGGAATGCGCCGACGGCTCGCTGTACACCGGCTACACGACCGACGTCGAGCGGCGCGTGGCCGAACACGACGCCGGCGAGGGCGCGAAATACACCCGCGGCCGGACGCCGGTCGAACTCGTCCACACCGAGTCGTTCGACTCCCGATCGGCGGCCACCCGCCGCGAACACGAAATAAAGGCGCTGTCCCGCGCCGCAAAGGAGCGGCTCGTCGCCGGAGAGTGACCTGGTGGAAGTGTTCGACCCGCCGCGACGGCGGACCTACGGGTCTCGACGGTCGGCCGCCGTGAGGGCCCGGCGGTACCGGCTTGCACGGACCGGTGCGGGCGGCCGGAAACCCACGGATTCTTGACGCCGGTGGCGCGACATCGGGTATGGCACTGGAAACGGGCGTTCCCGCCCCCGAGGTGACGGCGCTGAACCAGGACGGCGACGAGGTGTCGCCGGCGTTCGACGAGACCGCGGTCGTCTACTTCTACCCCCGCGACGGGACGCCGGGCTGTACGCTGGAGGCCCGCGAGTTCGAGGCCGACATCGAGTCGTTCCG
>PXRZ01000045.1 GCA_003022945.1 Halobacteriales archaeon QS_8_69_73
CTCGGACTGCTCGTCGAGGTGAGGGAGACGGGAGCCGACCTGTTTGGCCGTCAGGCCGATGGCCTCGGCGATGCCCTTCGAGCGGAAGTACCGCTTGCCCCCCGCCGCCCGGTCCCGCAGGTACGAGAGAATGCGTTCGTCCTCCTCGCTCAGTTCGGTCATATTTCGAACAACGGGGGCGAGCATCTTAAGCCCCATCCCTCGGGCTACCGGCTATGACCGCCCAAGGCGGTCCCGTCGGGAGGATAGGGGTCGGACGATTCTGTCCGAACCGAGGAATCTCGGAAGAATCAGGGTCGGCAGTTTCAACCGTAGGCGTGGTAGGCGGCTACCGACAGCCCGCCGGCGGTCATCGCGACCGCGAACGACCAGCCCGACGCCACCTGATCGCCGGTGATGCCGAAGACGGTCATGCCGACGGCGCCGAACAGGGCGACGAGTCCGAAGGTCAGCGGAACGGCGATGCGCTTGTCCGACGAGGCCGCGCTCATGGACCACGGTACGCGACGGCGGGTCTAAATCCCGTCGGTCGCGGGCGGGGGCTCGCCGACCCAGAGGTATTTTGACCGGGCCGGGCGTTCGGCCCGACGATGGACGGACTCAGGGAGATATTCACCGCCAGACGACTCAAGATCGCCGGCGCGGTCGTCGGCGTGCTCGTGGCGTCGCTGGCGGGCGCGTTCGCGCTGGGCGTGCTCGGGACGCCGACCGTCGAGGCGGTCGACAACGAGTTCGGCGAGGTCGACAACGAGACGACCGTCGTCCTTACCGACCTCGTCGTCAACAATCCCAACCCGGTCGGCGTACAGCGCGGCAGCACGACGATCAACTACACCGTACGGATGAACGACGTGCCGATGGCCGTCGGCGGCCGCGAGGGGCTGGCCGTGGGGTCCGGCAACTCGACGCTGGCGTTCACCACCCGGATGGATAACGAGCAGATTCCGGCGTGGTGGGTGACCCATGTCAACGGCGACGAGCGGACTGTCGTCACGATCAACGCGACGGTTCAGGCGTCGCTGCTCGGCCAGCGGCAGTTCGACATCACCCAGGAAAAGGAAGTGGAGACGGACATCATCGGGCAATTCAACTCCGAGGAGACCCGGCCCGTCGAGGCCGACAGCCCGCCGCCGGGCGTCGAGAATCCGGTTCTGTACGTCAACCGGACGAGCGCCGCCTGGGGGGAAGCCACCGCCGAGCGGACGCCCATCGACATGGAGTTCGTCGCCTACAACCCCAAGACGACCCCGTTCACCGTCACCGAACTCGGCTACGAGATCACGATGAACGGCGTGGCGGTCGGCGAGGGGCCCTCCGCATCGAGTTCTACGCGGTGGTCTCGAGCGACCTCCTCCCGCGGGACGTCCGGGTGCCGCTGGACGAACTCACCTACGAGCGGACCATCGAGACGGACATCTTCGGCAACGAGAACGCCTCGGCGGACGAGTCGGGGCCGACGCCGACGCCGGGCGGCGACGGGGACGGGGCCGGGGCGCCGACCCCGACGCCGGGGCCGGTGGACCCCGTCGAGACGCCGACGGACCCGATCGACGGGCCGGTCGGCGACGGGAACGGGACGCCGACCTCGACCGACGACGACCCGCTCTGAGCGGGGCTACCGCGCGACACACCGCCCGACAGCGGGCCGGGCTCACTCGATGGAGACGTGTTCGCTGTCTTCGTTCAGCGAGAGGTTCGTCGCGATTTCGGCGATTCGGACGGCGTACTGTGCGGTCTGGCCGATGCTGACCAGCACCTCCCGGACCCGGAGGAGGTCCTCGTTGGGCATCTCCTGGAGGTCGTCGAGGATCTCCGTCTCGCGGTCGCGGACGGCGGCGAACCGCTCGCGGGTCTCGATGGCCATGTCGTAGTCCCGCTCGACGGCCGCCCGCACGCCGAGTTCCGTGATGGCGTTGACGTCGTCGGTCAGCTCCCGGATGCGGCGCATCGTCGCGTCGTCGACCTCGAGCGTGTGGCCTTCCGTCTCGAGGACGATCTCGGCGATGTCCTCGGCGTTGTCCGCCGTGAGCTCGAGGTTCTTGGCGACCGACCGGTAGCCGATGAGTGGGAAGCCGGAATCGAGTTCGACCGCTCGGGCGAGGTTGGGGTTCTGGTAGGCGGTAAAGATGAGCCGCAGCAGCAGCACGAATATCTTGTTGGCCTGCCGCTCGCGGTTGAGCGCCCGCTGGGCCAGATCGGGGTCGCCGCGGGCGAGCGACTTGATGGCCTCGTTGCGCATCGTCGAGCCGGTCGACTCCAGCCGCCCCAGCAGGTTGTCCAGCGAGAAGTCCTCCGGGTCGACCGAACACCGGATGGCGATGCGCTCGGGGGTCTCCTCGATGACCCCCAGCCCCATCAACTGCGTTTCGGCGTTGTAGACGGCGTTGATCTGCGCGGAATCGAGCGTACCGTTTTCCTCGACCTCGACGTGGATGATGCGCCGGCCGAGCACGTACTGTGCGACGATGGCCCGCTCGACGGCGTCGGCGTCGAGGTTCTGTGCGTGGATGACCGCCTCGCTTTCCTCCTGCTGGACGGACTCCGGCATCACCGTCAGCGTCCCCTTCGATCCCATCCGTAGCGACACCTCGTCGCCCTTTTCGACGTCCTGTTCGCCGGCCCACTCGGCCGGGAGCGTCATCGCCAGCGTCGACGGCCCGAGCCGCTGTACCTTGCGGGTTTCCATACCGACGAATCGTCGGCACGGACCTTAAGGCTCACTATACACCAGACAAGACGCCGGCAAATGATTATACACTCGGGCGGGCGGTGCCGCAGGAACGCTTACCGGGCGGGGCGCCGAGACGCCGGCATAGAGACGACCGAGGCGTTCGAGGGGCTGCGGTGTTTCGACTGCGGCGAGCGGGTCGACGCGACGGCGACCGGCCGGTGTCCCGACTGTGGCGGGATTCTCGACCCAACCTACGACTACGAGGCCGTCTCGCTGTCGACGGGCGGCCCCGTCGCGTCGATGTGGGACTACGAGGCGGTGCTGCCGTTCCCGGCCGCGTCCGCGAACCGGATGGGCGCCGGCGGGACGCCGCTGGTCGCCTGTCCCGGCCTGGCCGACCGGATGGGTGTCGACCGCGTGTTCCTGAAGGACGAGGGCCGGAACCCGACGGGCACATTCAAGGATCGCGGGGCGGCCGTCTCGGTCGCCGCCGCCGCGGCCGCCGGCGCCGACGACGTCGCGCTGTCGTCGGCGGGCAACGCCGGTCACGCCGCCGCGGCCTACGCCGACGCCGCCGGCCTCGACGCCCACGTCTTCCTCCCGGAGCGGGCGGGATTCACCCAGAAGGCGATGGTCGAGGTCCACGGCGGCGACCTCCACGTTGCGGGCGGCGAGGAGGCACAGATCGGCGACGCCGGCCGCGCCTACGAGCGGGCGATGGCCGACAACGAGGCGTGGCAGTCGGTGAAGACGTTCGTCACACCGTACCGCCACGACGGTAAGAAGACGATGGCCTACGAGATAATCGACCAGCTCGGCGGGGAGCCGCCGGACGGAATCGTCTACCCCACCGGCGGCGGCGTCGGCCTCGTCGGCATGCACAAGGCCGCAACGGAACTGCGGACGATGGGCCACGTCGACGAACTGCCCGGCATGTACGTCGCTCAGTCCAGCGGCTGTGCACCTATCGTCGACGCCTACGAGGCCGGTGACGACAGCCACGAGCCGTGGGCCGATGTCGAGACGGTCTGCGGCGGCATCGCCATCCCGGATCCCGGCGCCAGCGACCTCGTCCTCGAGGCGGTCCGCGAGAGCGACGGCGGAGCCGTCGCGACCGACGACGAGGCCATCCTCGACGCCGCCGTCGAGGTCGCCCGCCACACCGGCCTCGAGATGGCGCCGGCCTGTGCCGCCGCCGCCAGCGGCGCCTTCGAACTGGCCGACCGCGGCGAGTTCGGCCCCGACGACACGGTCGTCCTGCTGAACACCGGTGCCGGAAGTAAGGACGCCGACGCGCTACGGGCACACGTCGGCGAGCGGAATGCCGGGTAGCACGGGCGATCATACTGCCGGTCGTACCCGCGGGCGGGTCTCGGAACGGAACGCTCGGCGCGGTCGAGTCGAGGCCACGGCGTCACGGACGTACAGGCGGTATCAGTCGTCGTCGGCGGCCGCCGGTGGTTCCTCGTAGCCGGGGTGGCCCTCGTGATCGAGCGCGCGGTCCCGGAGCCGGTCGGAGATGCCCGGCACCTCGGCCTCGTCGACGGGGCCGTCGACTTCGATCTCCTCGACGGAGCGGGGAAAGGCCCGGAGGTCGTAGTGGTTGCCGATGCCGCAGCGGGCGCCCTCGCCCATCGCCGTCGGAATCTGGTTGTGGCCGGGCGTCACGTCGCCGACCGCGTAGACGCCGTCGACGCTCGTCCGGCCGTGGTCGTCGACGACGACGGTACCGTCGTCGTTCAGCTCGACGCCGAGTGACTCCGCGAGGTCGGTGTTGTAGTCGGAGCCGTACATCGGGAAGCCGCCGCGGTACTCCCGGCGGGACCCGTTTTCGAACTCGAAGGCTTCCAGCCAGCCGTCGTCGCGCTTCTCGAGGCCGGCGATCTCCGCCCGGACCACGTCGACGGGGTGGGCCTCCAGCATCGCCTGGGTCTCGGCGGACCACTCCGGCTCCTCGCCGCGGGTGAGCAGGTCGACCTCCGGCGTGAAGTTGAGCATGATCATCGCGACGTGGGCCGCCGAGTCGCCGACGCCCATCACGTACACCGGCTCGTCGACGAACATGTAGGCGTCACAGTGGAGACACCAGTGGAGCCCGCGGCCGGTCCGGGGCAGCGGTGGATCCGGCCGCTCGTCGGAGAAGCCCGTCGCCAGTACGACGTGGTCGGTCGTCACCTCGACGTCGCCGGCCGTCACCCGGTAGCCGTCCGCGACGGGTTCGATTTCGGAGACGTGGTCCTGGTGGTAGTCGGCGCCGTACTCCTGGATCTGCTCGGTCGCGGTGGCGAGGAACTCGTTGCCCGACACCTCCTCGGTGACGCCGATGACGTTGTGTGTGTCCAGCATCATCGCCGCTCGGCCGCCGCCGCGGTTGATGACCGCCGTGTCGTGGCCGAGTCTGGTCGTGTACAGCGCCGACGTCAGCCCGGCCGGCCCCCCGCCGACGACCGTCACCTGGTAGTGATCCGTCATCGACGTACGGTAGTGGTCCCACCGGCTTAACTCTCCGGCCGGTGTGGCAGCGCGCGCACGCGGGCCTGAGAGCGCGCATCAAACGTCCCACATAAAACGTCCGCCGAAACTCGGCGCCGGTATCGCGCGTGCCGTCCACGCCCCGCACGTACCGCTGTGGCGGCGCGGGAACCCGACGCACGCCGAAGGGCAGGTGATATAAGTGAGGAACCCCAACATTTACCTGAACCGCTCGCACCGGAGGGGTCGGCCCCTCGTGGGGCAGGGACACGACATCATGACCAGTCGCGTTTACAGACTCCATTCGACGCTGGAACTGCAACTCGACGACGTCCACGAGTTCTTCGACGGCTACGAGATGCCCGTCGAAATCGACGACGTCGATGTAACACGCCGCAACAACACGCTCATCGTCAGTGCCGTCGCCGCCGAGGACAACATCTCCAAGTACACGCCGACGGCGCAGTTGAAGGCGAGCGTCACGGAAAACCGCATCTACGAGACGGAAGACGGCTGGCAGGAGACGCCGCCGGACCCCCAGGACACCGCGGCGGCGACCGGCGACGACGACGGCCCCCAGTGGGGGAGCTTCGGCGACGCCGGCCAGATGCAGGAGCAGGAACCGGAGATCAACTCCAAGCTCGTCGAGTACGCCTGCTTCAAGGGCGACCGCGAGACCGTGCTGCAGAACACCGCCCTCCAGTACCCGATGTTCGAGGTACTGCGGGACCTCGCGCTGTACGCCGACAAGGGGACGCTGACGTCCATCGCGGCCGTCGACGACGACCTTGAGGCGACCCGCATCGTCGACGGCGAGGAGCGGTCGGCGAGCATCGAGGTCATCGACGACCCACAGGAGCGGGACTCCGAGAACAGCGTCGACTGGCGCAACAACGAGTTCATCTCCGACTGACCCGCCG
>PXRZ01000046.1 GCA_003022945.1 Halobacteriales archaeon QS_8_69_73
GACGCCGCCGCAGCCGTGGACGGCGACCCAGTCGCCGGCCTCGACGTCGGCCCGGTGGGCCAGCCCGTGGAAGGACGTCATGAACCGGCAGCCGAGCCCTGCCATGTCGACCGACGAGACCCCGTCAGGGAGTTCCACGAGGTTGTGGTCGGCGCTCGGGACGTGTAATTCCTCGGCGAAGGCGCCCTGGACCTGTTCGACGAACCCCAGCGGAACGACGTTCTCACAGGTGTTCGAGAACCCCCGCTGACACTGCGGGCAGGTCCCGTCGCCGATGTTGAACGGGACGGCGACGTGGTCGCCCTCGCTGACCGTCTCGACGTCCTCGCCGGTCTCGACGACCCGGCCGGCCGGCTCGTGGCCGAGTATCTGTCCCGGCTGCGGCTGAATACCGAGCCAGTCCCAGTCGCCCATCCAGCCGTGCCAGTCGGACCGGCAGACGCCGCAGGCTTCCAGTTCGATGACGGCCCCCTCCGCGGTCGCATCGGGTGCGTCCACCTCGGTTATCTCGAGCGGTTCACCGTGCTCTTGGAGTACTGCTGCGCGCATTGCATTATGGGTGTGTTAACGCACCTCAATATATCTTTCCGTCCCTTCGAACGGTAACGAACCTCGATACGCGGTGTCCCGGTCGAGTCGGTCCGACAGTGACCACCGTACGTCGTTCTGTATCGACCGCACGGCTACGAGCGGTCGTCCCGGTACACGGGTGCAGTAATCGATACGAGAGATGATGACTCGATCCGGTGCACCGAGGCGGGCGCCACTATTTGTCGACAAAGTTTTTAAATTCCTTGCTGAATGCTAACAGTAATGAATGCGGAGTACAGGGACTCCGAAGCGATCCCTCGCCGCCGCCTCCTATCGACGTTCGTACTGGTAGGGACGACCGGCTGCACGTTCGGCGACACTTCTCCATCCGGGTCCACTCGGACATCCGATTCCGCACCGGGCGGAGAAGAATCCACGGGCCAATCCTCCGACGAACCCTCCTCGACCCCGATGGACGGGGACCCCGAAACGTACCGACCGACCGGAAGTGAACGGACCGAACTCCAGGAGAGTCCGTTCACGGAACTGCGGGTCGATACGCTCCCGGAATCCGCCCCGTTCAGTGCCGGCGTCGAATTCCTCGCCCAACCGGCCGGCGAGGAGCCGGGACGATTCGCCGTCGAGTTGCGAAATGACACCGATGATTCGTTGGGTGTCGAAGGCGGTGTGCCGGAGGACTCGGATGAAAGCGAGACCGGAATCGCCGTCAGTAACGGTTGGGCGGACCGGGCCTCCGACGACTGCCCGCGTGGGTACCGACAAGCCGATGACGTCATCGAGGCACTCTGGTTCGACCCGAACGAGACGATTCAGGAGACTTACGACATCCACGTCACCCACGACGAGCCGGTGTGCTTCCCCGAGGGAGCCCATCGAATCGAGTCGGAGTACCGCGTCTATTCCAGTAAAGCTGGTTTTAATAACGACGACGACCCGGCAAGCAGGTTCTATTGGGGTTTCGTACTGACCATCGAACGGTCATAGCAGGATTAATGGGGCGAATAATCATCGTGATACGGTTTTCTATCCTGGCGAAGGAGCGCTCGTCGGTACGATCAGTGTATTAATGTCGAATAGAGGTCGTTCCAACTGTTATAAACAATATGCCCCGCTACAGTAGCCAAGTCGTTCTTATTTCTCTCGGTGGACTGGCTCACGTAGCCTTTGTTTCTGCATTCATTTTCTCCTTCGTTACTGTATCCGGGCATTCGTTTAGTATCGACTCGTTCATTGGCGGCGGCGTCCCGATAGCGGTCCTGTTTGTGCTTGGGGCGGTCTGTTCGATACTGTATTTCAGTTACAATCTTTACACTCCCGTTGGAATCATATTACTGTTCGATATCAGTTTCGTACTCGGCTCTTCACCGGAGGTGTGGACCGATCGAGCGCCTGCCGGGCCTCCGTCTTTCTATTCACTTTATATATTCTTCTTCGTGATTCCTCTGGGTATAGCAGTCCTCATGGGCGGAATCGAATACTGGACGCGAGCCCAATGGAGGGCAGAAACGACGGATCACGGTTGAAGAGCATACTCAACGAATAGTCACCGGCCGTCTCGAGAGTCCCGGATGGACTCCTTGGTCCGGTCGGCCTCCTCGTCGGACCACCCGCCGGCCTCGACGGATTCTCCGGCACGGCGATCCGCTCCGAGAACTCGTTTTACGTTTCGTCGTCCCGCCTCAGCCGGGTCAGTAGCGCCTTTGTCTTCGAATCGACCGGGATGGACATCCTGCTCGTGTGAATTCATCCTGAATTCATGGACGTATGCGTTTCGGCGCCCCGGAGACGCTCGCCGTCCGGTCGCACCGCCCGTTCCCCCTCACTTTATCCCCGGACCGCGCGACCGCACGAACATGGACGGCGAGGAGATCCGACGCGTCTACCGGGAGTCGATCGGTGTTCTCTCGGTGAGCCTCCTCGGCGGGCTGTTCGCGGGCGGCGTGCTCGGCAGCGAGGCGATGCGGGCGGCGTTCCAGCAGTACCCCGGTCTGCTGCTGCTGTTGCCGGCGTTTCTGGCGACGCGGGGCAACGTCTACGGCGCCTTCGGCGCCCGGCTCTCCTCGGGGCTCCACCACTCTCGTGGGGCGTGCTGCGGGCGCTGGGCCGGGAGTCGGCCCGGCTCGTCGAGCTCGTCGGCGTCACGCTCGTCTCGGGGCTGCTCACGTCGGTCGTCCTCGTCGTCGGGCTGCTGCTGCTCGTGTTCGGCAGCTACGAACTCGGGGTCGACCCGGACAACCTCGTCGGCCCCATCGTGACGACGCTCGGCGACATCTTCGGGGTCGTGTTCCTCTACGTCGCCGTCGTGGTCGTCGGGGTGGTGCTGTGAGCGACCTCGGAAGCTGGCGGACCCGGACCATCGTCGCGACGATGTTCCCGCTACTGCTCGTGCTGTCGGTTCTGGAGATGGGGTCGGGGTTCGTCCTCGAGTCCCTGGAGGCGACCTACCTCGACAACCCGACGCTGTTGGTGCTCGTACCGGTGATGATCGGGATGGGCGGCAACCTCGGGGCCATCTTCTCGGCGCGGCTCTCGACGCGGCTCCACTGGCGGCGACGGTGTTCTCGGCGCTGGGCGTCGCCGCCTGGGTCGTCGGCCGGACCGTCGCCGAGCCGATGCCGCTCGTCGAGCTGTTCGTCATCTCCGTCGTCAGCGGGCTGCTGCTGGCGGTGCTCGCGGTCGTCATCTCGGTGGCGGCCACCTACATCTCCTACCGCCGGGGACTGGACCCCGACGACACCACCATCCCGGTCGTGACGAACGTCTGCGACATCCTGGGAGTGGTGGTGCTGTCGGTCGTCGCGACGGCGGTGCTGTAGTCAGGCTGCCAGCTCCTCGAACTCCGCCGCCGAGGTGCGGGTCCCCTTGGCGATGACGACGTCGCCGGCCGACAGCGTCGCGTCGGCGTCCGGCGTCAGTACCCAGTCGTCGCCCCGTCGGATGGCCAGGACGTTCATCCCCAGTTCGGCCGTCGGGATGCCGTCGGCGACCCGCTCGCCGTCCAGCTGGCTACCCTCGGCGACGGCGACCCGGACGAGTATTTCGTCGGATTCCCGGACGGCGAGCTCGACGACCGGGTGGACCGAAAGGCCGCGCCGCACCCCCTCGCTGATGTCGAGGGCGGCGTCGCTGATCACCTCCGTCGAGACGCCGAGGTGGATGAGCCCGCGCAGGGCGACGGGGTCGTCGGCGTCGGCGGCCGCCCCCAGCAGCCACGCCTCGAACCGCGACCGCAGGGCGTCGACCTCGACCTCCAGGTTGCGGACCTCCTCGGCGAGGCCGTCGTCGTCGAAGAGGATGCTCCCGTAGGCGAGGTCGACGGCCAGCTCCGAGAGGTTCTTCATCAGGACGACCGAGTTGACGGCCCGCTCGAGGTCGTCGACGGCCGGCTCCGGCGGGTCCGGTAAGGCGTAGTCCTCGCCGGTGGCCGTCTCGTACACCTCGCCGACGGTCCGCTCGGGGCCGCGCAACAGTAGCCGGTCGTCCGGCCGGAGCGTCGTCTCCGGGACGGGGCTGAACAGCCAGTCGTCGCCTCGCCGGATGGCGATGACCCGGACGCCCGTCTCGCTCTCGAGGTTGATGTCCAGCAGCGTCCGGTCGGCGTACGGCGAGTCGGCGGCGATGGTCCCCCGGACGAGCGTCTCGACGGCCTCCGGCAGCGCCGCCCGCATCGCCTCCGGCAGGCCGATGTCCCCGAGGACGATCTTCGCAATGTCGCCGGCGGCGTCGCTGATGCGGTCGGCGCCGGCCGTCAGCCCCAGAACGGGCGCCAGCGCCTCCACCTCGTCGGGGTTGCGGGCGGCCATCAGCAGGCTCATCCGGGCCCGCATCTGCAGGCGGTCCATCCGCTCTTCGAGGGCCAGCACCTCGCGTGCCAGCTCCTCGCTGCCGTGCAGCACCGCCGAGTACGCCAGGTCGATCAGCAGCTCCGAGGTGTCTTTCATCTCGATCAGCAGCTCCTTGACACTGATCGGCTCGTAACCGACCCGCTCGGCCGGCGCGTCGCCCTCGAAGCCTGCCATACCACCCCGTACGGAGCCGCCGGTAAAATGGTTGGTGCGGCGGTCGGGGTACTGTTTAGCTAAGGGTGAATACGGTGTGAACGGAGTAGACAGGACCCTGGAAGCCCCTGCGCTCTCGGCGGCTGCGACTCGCTGTCGTTCGAGAGAGCGGAGCTCTCTCGTGATGACGAAAGACGGCTCCGCGAGCCATCTTTCGAACCATGGTCCTCGGACTGCGTCCTGCGGTCCTTGCGTCGTCTCGCTCGCCGAGAGCGCAGCCCCTTCCAGTCCCGTCCGGCGGTGGATTTCCCGCTAGCATCAATTAACTAAACACGACCGTGGTCGGCCGACAGTCCGAGGCCGAATCCCGCCGACGAATCCCTCGACCGACTCGAGGCCGACCGCCCGTCTACGGTAGGGCCGCCTGCGACGGCCGCCGCATGCCGTGCCGTCCCGTGCCGCGAGTGCGGCCGACCGCCACGTCGGGACCGGGCTTTTGCCCGTCCGGGGGCCACGTCCGGTATGAGCGAGACTGAAGCCGAGACTGGGGCCGCGCCGACGCTGCGGGTGTACGCCGACTACGTCTGCCCGTTCTGTTATCTGGGCTACGCGTCGCTTTCGGGGTACCGCGAAGAGCGGTCCGAGCCGCTGGCGACCGACTGGCACCCGTTCGACCTCCGGGCGAGCGAGCGCCGCGCCGACGGCACCATCGACCACTCCGTCGACGATGGAAAGGACGAGGCCTACTACGAGGAGGCGAAGAAGAACGTCCGCCGACTGGCCGAGGAGTACGACGTCGAGATGGCGGGCGAACTCCGGAAGGAAATCGACTCCTACGACGCCCAGCGGGTCGCCCTCCGGGCGAGCGAAGAGCACCCGGCGGCCTTTGAGGCGTTCCACGGCGCCGTTTTCGAGGCGCTGTGGCAGGAAGATCGAGACATCGACGATCCAGCGGTGCTGGCCGACCTCGCAGCCGAGACGGGGCTCCCGGACGGCTTCGTCGCGGAGACGCTCGCCGACGACGACAGCGCCACCCGACTGGAGGCGGCCTTCGAGGACGCCCGGGAGTTCGGCGTCACCGGCGTCCCGACGTTCGTCCACGACGAATACGCCGCCCGCGGCGCGGTGCCGCCGGAACGGCTCCGCCGGCTGGTCGAGGGCGCCTGACCGGCTACGGGAATGTCACGCCGGTCGCCTCCTCGGAGACCCGCCACAGCCGCTCGGCGGTCGCCTCGTCGTACGACCGCTCCGAGGACTCCTGTTCGGCCGGCGGGCCGCGCATCTGCAGGAGGCCGTCGGGACCGACGAACTCGCCGCCGTCGAAGCCGTCGGCGGCCGCGGCGTACAGCATCGGCAGGGCGCCGTCGGCGGCCGACTGCGCGACGACGGCGTTGACCAGCTTCATGACCGCCAGCCGGATACGGGACCCTTCGGCCTCCGGGCCGCGGTACTGGAGGTTCGTCGCCGCGTAGCCGGGGTGACAGCCGACGCTCGTCAGCTCGTCGGCGTAGCGGCGGTCCAGCTCGTAGGCGAACAACAGGTTCGCCAGCTTGCTCTGGGCGTAGGCGTCCCACTTGCCGTAGTCGTCCTCGCGGTGGAGGTCGTCGAAGTCGATCTCGCCGGCGGCGTGGGCGCCGCTGCTCTGCGTGACGACTCGAGGAGCCGGCGCCGCCCGCAGCCGCTCGAGGAGCAGTCCCGTCAGCGCGAAGTGCCCGAGGTGGTTGACGCCGAACTGCGTCTCGAAGCCGTCGGCGGTCTCGCTCCGCGGAATCGCCATCACGCCGGCGTTATTGCAGAGGACATCGATACTGCTGACCTCGAGGCGGTCGGCGAAGGCCCGCACCGACGCCAGGTCCGCGAGGTCCAGCTCCCGGACCGTCAGCGACGCGGCGGGATACTCCTCGAGAATCGCCTCGCGTTCGGACTCGGCGTCGTCGACGCTCCGGCAGGCCATCACGACGTGGGCGCCGGCCGCCGCCAGCGCCCGCGTCGCCGCCAGCCCGATGCCGCTGTTGGCGCCGGTGACGACGACGGTCCGTCCCGCACAGTCCGGCAGGTACTCGACGGTCCAATCGGCCATGTCGGCGTTCGGAGGGCCGGCGGAATACGTCTTCCGCGACGGCCGCCGATAGTGTTCAGTCGGGAGTGAGCAGCGTATTCGGCGGCGATGACGGCGTGTCCGAACGCCCCCTCCCGCTCACTCGACCTCGCTATCGTCCGAAAATCTTCGATTTTCGGGAGTGAGCGGATCGGAGATCCGCGATCTACGAAGAGCTTCGCTCTTCCGATATGACGAACGACGGCTCGCGGGAGCCGTCGTTCGAACCACGCTCCCGTGTCGTCGCTCCCGACGTCGCTCCTCCCGCTCGCTTCGTTCCGAGGCCTCGCTCCGCGAGCGGTCGGCCCCATTCGAGGTCTCACCCGACGCTGGCTCTCGCGTAACTGAACACGGCCGGAAGGGGCTTAGCCGAAAGTTTATATCGGATACGACCTACGGCTCGCATATGGGCGCGATTTCGTCGGTAGTACGTGGGCTGTAACCGCGCGACTTCTCGACAGCCACGCTTCGGCTACCGGCGGGACTACCAGTAACTATGAGTAACCTTCCAGACAGCTACGACCCCGACGAGGCAGAGCAGCGGTGGCGCGACCACTGGCAGGAAAGCGACGTCTACGCCTACGACGACGACCCCGAACGGCCGGACTACGTCATCGACACGCCGCCGCCGTACCCGACCGGCAACCTCCACATCGGCCACGGCCTCCAGTGGACCTACATCGACTTCGCCGCCCGGTACCACCGGCTGCAGGGGTACGACGTCCTCTTCCCGCAGGGGTGGGACTGTCACGGCCTGCCGACCGAGGTCAAAGTCGAGGAGAACCACGACATCCACCGGACGGAGGTCCCCCGCGGCGAGTTCCGGGAGATGTGCGTCGAGCACACCCACGAGG
Organism: Halobacteriales archaeon QS_8_69_73; assembly: GCA_003022945.1. Classification (GTDB taxonomy): domain Archaea; phylum Halobacteriota; class Halobacteria; order Halobacteriales; family Haloarculaceae; genus Natronomonas. The sequence goes on from PXRZ01000046.1 coordinate 7,503, forward strand.
AGATCGCGGCGATGAAGGAGACGATGCACACGCTCGGATTCTCCCAGGACTGGGACCACGAATACTGGACGATGGACGACGACTATTGGGGTGAGACCCAGCGCTCCTTCGTCGAGATGGCCGACGCCGGCTACGTCTACCAGGACGAACACCCGGTCAACTGGTGTCCGCGCTGTGAGACGGCCATCGCCGACGCCGAGGTCGAAAACGAGGAC
>PXRZ01000047.1 GCA_003022945.1 Halobacteriales archaeon QS_8_69_73
CGAGCAGGCCGAGGCGTTCGACCCCGACATCATCGTCTCGGGCTACTCCGCCTACCCCCGGGAGGTGGAGTTCGACCGCATCCAGGCGGCGGCCGACGCCGTCGACGCCTACCACCTCGCCGACATCGCCCACATCACCGGGCTGGTGGCCGCCGGCGTCCACCAGTCGCCGGTCGGCGTCGCCGACTTCGTGACGGGGTCGACGCACAAGACCATCCGCGCCGGCCGCGGTGGCATCATCATGTGCGACGAGGAGTACGCCGACGACATCGACGCGTCGGTGTTCCCCGGCGCCCAGGGCGGTCCGCTGATGCACAACGTCGCCGGCAAGGCCGTCGGGTTCGCGGAGGCACTCGAACCGGAGTTCGAGGCCTACGCCCGCCAGGTCATCGACAACGCGGCGGCGCTCGGCGACCGCCTCCAGGAGCACGGCTTCTCGCTCGTCTCCGATGGCACCGACAACCACCTCGTACTGGTCGACCTCCGGGAGTCCCATCCCGACACCCCCGGCGGCGTCGCCGAGGAGGCCCTCGAGGAGATCGGTATCGTCCTCAACAAGAACACCGTCCCCGGCGAGACGCGGTCGGCGTTCAACCCCTCGGGAATCCGTGCCGGAACGCCTGCGCTGACGACCCGCGGCTTCGACGAGGGCGCCTGCCGGCGGGTCGCCGACGTCATCGCCCGCGTCGTCGACAGCCCTGACGACGACGAAATCACGCGCGAGGCCGCCGCCGAGGTCGAGGCGCTCTGCGCCGACTACCCGCTGTACGACGGCGACGCCGCGATCACCGACATCGAGTGACTGACGCCCTCGCGGCCGGACCCGGCGCCCGCCTCCGAGCCGCGCTCCGGCAGCTGAAGCGCCCGCTGCTGTACGTCATGAGCCTCGGCTACGTCGTCGCCGGCGCCATGCACTTCGTCTACCCGTCGGCATACGCCCAGATCATGCCGCCGGTGCTGCCGGCACCGCTGCTGCTCGTTTATCTATCCGGCGTCGCTGAGATCGCCGTCGGCGTCGGGCTGCTGTACCCGCCGACCCGCCGGGCGGCCGCCGTCGCGACGATGCTGCTGCTGGCGGCGATCTTCCCCGCCAACGTCTACATGGCGACGAGCGGCGTCGCCGTCCAGGGGCCGGTGTCTGCCGACCCCTCGCCGGCCGTCCGGTGGGGACGGCTCCCGCTGCAGGCCGTCCTCGTCGCGTGGGCGTGGTGGTACACCCGACCGCTACCGGACGGCTGAGCGGACGGGTCTCTCTGCTGTCACATGGCCGACCGGAATTTAACAGACCCCGCCGCGGGCGTGAGACATGACCTTCCTCATCGTCGGCGGCGACGTCGGCATGAGCGCCGCCAGCAAGGCCCGACGGGAGGACCCGGACCAGGAAATCGTCGCCTTCGAACAGGGCGAGTAGGTGTCGTACGGCGCCTGCGGGCTGCCCTACTACATTGAGAGCGAGATTCAGTCGCTGGAGGATCCGGTCTCCGTGACACCGGAAGAGTTCCGTCGGGAGCGGGGCATAGACCTCCGGACGGGAAATAAGATCATCGATGTCGGCCCTCAACAATCAGACGGTCACCGCCTGCCACGACGACGGCCAGGCCGCCGTCGTCGCCCTCGACTCCGGGGCGACCCGGTTCCGCCGGCAGGGCGAGTCCCGTCGGCACTCGACGCCTCAGACTGCCCCTGACCGCCGCGGTGACGGGGTCAGCGAGGGTACGCTCTCTCGGCGGGCGAGCACCGCTGGAGGCACACGAACGTGTATATATACGCTCGAAGGCACATCTTATTCGACACGAACCCGAGTAATTGATATGTGCGGCGGCGCGGCTTTCGCGTAATGACCGAGGTCATCGACGGGGAGGCGGTCGCCGCTGACGTCAGGGAGTCGCTGTCCGAAAGCATCGAGACGCTGCGGGCGGCCGGCGTTACCCCTGGACTGGCGACGGTACTGATGAGCGACGATCCCGCCAGCGAGACGTACGTCTCGATGAAGCAGCAGGACTGCGAGGAGGTCGGTATCGACGGCATCCACGTCGAGATCGACCCCGAGGCGCCGGCGGCGGAGCTGTACGAGACCGTCGAGGAACTCAACGCCGACGACGACGTCCACGGCATCTTGGTGCAGATGCCCGTCCCGGACCACGTCGACGACCGGCGCGTGCTGCGGGCCATCGACCCGGTGAAGGACGTCGACGGCTTCCATCCGGCGAACGTCGGCCGGCTCGTGGCCGGCAACGACCGCTACCGGCCGTGTACGCCGCCGCTGGCGAACCTGCTGCTGCAGAAGCGCGATGACGGCAACGCGACCGTGACGGTCTGTCATTCCCGGACGGACGATCTCGCCGAGCGGACCCGCAGGGCCGACATCATCGTGGCCGCGGCCGGCCGCCCGGAGTTCATCGACGGCGAGATGGTCGGCGAGGGAGCGACGGTCGTCGACGTCGGCATCAACCGGGTGGACGTCGACACCGAGAAGGGGTACGAACTCGTCGGCGACGTCGACTACGAGGCCGCCCGGCAGAAGGCCGACCACATCACGCCCGTCCCCGGCGGCGTCGGGCCGATGACCCGCGCGATGCTGCTGTACAACGCGGTCAAGGCGGCCGGGCTGCAGACGGACATTGACATCGAGCTGCCGTGAGCCGACCGACGCCCGACGGACTCGCGGCCCGCTACGACGACGTCGTCCGGACGGCCGAGCGCATCGACCTCGACCCCGAGCGGTTCGACCGTGGCCTCGAGCGCGGCGACGACGGCGACTGGGGGGTCGGCGCGCTCGCCGCCGACGACGGTCGCATCCTGCTGGTCCGGGAGAGCGACACTTGGCTCCTTCCTGGCGGCCGGCTGGAACCGGGCGAGTCGCCCGAGGCCGGCGCGGTGCGAGAGGTCCGCGAGGAGACCGGCGTCGACGTCGAGATCGTCGGGCTCGGCGCCGTCGCCGAACAGACGTTCCGGCGGGCCGGCGGCGACGCGACCTACGCGTTCCACTTCGCGACCTTCCTCGCCGAGCCGTCGTCGACCGACCTCACGGCCGACCCGGGCCGGCCCGACGAGGGCATCGACGAGGTCGCCTGGCGCGAGACGATCCCCGAGGCGACGTTCGACCGCGACCTGGTCGTCCGGCTCGCCCGGGAGTTCATATAGGAGAAGGCGGCCAGCCCCGCCGTGATCGACTGACGCACCTCGGAGCGCTCCGCGACGAGCGCGACACGTCGCTCCGGGGGCCCGGCAGGTGTCGCCTGCTCGCCTACACCTCCTCCGCCAGCTCCAAGGCCGTCTCGCGTTCGACCGGCCCTGCCTCCGTCAGCCGCTCCAGTAGGCGCTCGACGGCACCCGCCGTCGGCTCCCGGTCGACCCGCCGGAGCAGTTCCCGGGCTCCCTCCGGGTCCGTCCAGGAGTCGAAGACGAACCGCCGACGACCGCCGAACGCCCCGGGGTCGAACGGCTCGAAGGCGGCAGGGTCGTTGAGACTTGCCCCGTCCCCGACCGCCAGCGTCGTCGCCGCCTCTCCGACGACGGCCTTCCGCTCGCCGACGGACGCTCCTATCGCCCGGAGGATGTCCCTACAGGCCGGGACGATCTCCGCGGTGGTCACGCCCGCGTCGGCGCCGCGGGTCTCCGTGGCGGCGACGACCTCCTCGGTAGCAGCGTGGCCGGCGCGGCCGCCGATCCCGCCGACCGACGCGTCGACGCGGTCGATACCGGTCTCGGCGGCGACGAGCGCGTTCGCCGTCGCACAGCCAAGGTCGTCCCGGAAGCGGACGCCGGCACGCGTGAGGTCGGCGCTGGCGTCGGCCAGCGTCCGGAGGAAGCCGGCGACGAACGGCGGCGTCCGTGCGCCGACGGTGTCGGCCAGGACGATCGGGCAGTCGAACCGGCCGAAGGCGCCGGCGACGGCCGGCACCTCCGCCCGGAAGGCGTCCACAAGCGCCAGATGGACGTCGACCCCACCCTCCCGGGCCCGGAGGACAGCCTCGCTCGCACGGTCGAAGGCCTCGTCGCGCGAGCAGCCGAGCCGGCGCTCCAGCCGGACGTCGGAAACCGGGACGAGCACCTCGACCGCGTCGGGGTCGGCCGCCAGTGCCGCCGCGACGTCGTCGACAGCGGCGCGACAGCGCGGCACGACGTCCGCCGAGAGGTCGGCCGCGAGCCGCTCGGTCGTCTCGCGCTCGGCGGCTCCGGCGGCCGGACGGCCCGTCCCGACCAGCGGGACGCCGAGCCGGTCCAGCGCCTGCCCGGCCTCGACCCGCTGCTCGACGGTGAGCCCGTCGTTAGACAGCCGCGACGCCGTCCGCAGCGTGATGTCGCAGAGTTTCACGCGACGTCACCCCGGGTCGCAGCCCGCCGTACGACGGTCGTGACACCTTGCCGGTGTGAGTCGTCCATGCACGCTCTGCGGGCGGCCGAGGCAAAAGCATCCGGGCGGCCGACTCAGGCGAGTCCGTCGAGTCGAGTCTCGGCCTCGACGAGCGCCGACTCGTCGTCGTCGGTCAGGTACCGGCCGACGTCCCGGACTGCGGCGACGAGCGACTCCGCGTCCGCCGGCGGGACGTCGCCGTCGAGCGCCCTGACCCGCTTGACGTGCTCGTCCAGCCGCCCGAGCAGCCGTCCGGTGGTCGGGTCGGGACGTTCTTCGAGATACGTCCGGAGGTCCGAGCGATACTCCCGCACCGCCTCGGCGTACGCCAGCCCCCGCATCGCGCGCAGGCTCTCGGGGACCGCCGCCGGCGCCGGCCGTTCCCCGAGATCGGCCCGAAGCAGCTTGGTGAAGTACAGCTCCTCCTCGTCGCCGATCTTCAGCCGGCGGTCGAGCTCGCCGGCGACGTGCCGCAACTCCATCGCCGCGAGATAGGTGTCGTCGAGCGGGCGGAGCTCGCCGGCGTCGATGAAGCCGTAACCGCGGGTGAATTCCCGGGACCGCTCGGCGGCCATCGACGCGAGCCGCCGCAGCGACGATTCGTCGATCTCGTCCCGGACCAGCGTGAGATCGAGGGTCGCCGCCGTCACCGTGTGCAGCGCCCGCTCGTCGTCGACGCCGACGCTGTAGAGGCTGCCGCAGTCCGGGCAGGCCACCTCGCCCGTGTCGTAGTACGACCACTCGGTCCCGCACTCCTTGCACTCGCGGTGACCGCGGATCTTCATGATCGCTACTGTGCGGTCGAGGGACTAAACCTCCCTGGCGTCGAAGCCGTCGAACCGCTCGTCGATCCGGTCGGCGGCGACGGCCAGGATGAGTTCGATCCGCGTCGCCCACGGCGTCGCGTGGGAGAACCGGACGTGGTCGTACTTGGCGAGGGTCGCGCCACCGCCGGGGGTCCCATACACCGGCTCCGTCGGCCCGGCGTGACACCGCGAGGCGACGACCACGGGCAGGTCGGCCTCGGCGACGGCCCGCCCGAGCGCCGCGGTCACGTTCCCGAGTCCGGTCCCGGCGACGACGACCGCGTCGCCTCGGTCGACGGCGGCGTCGAATCCCGTCCGGCCGACGCCCGACGCCGAGGTCACGAGCGGGACGGTCGGGTGGTCGTCCGGAACCGGCAGTCGGCCGTCACGCGGTGCCGGCTCCCGGTACCAGTGGACGCGCCATCCGGTGACCCGCGCCAGCGGCCCCGACTCCGGCGACCGGAAGGTGTCGAGCGCCGCGGTGTGGCTCTTCCGGACGGTCGCGGCGGCGTGCAGCTCCTCGTCGAAGGCGACGCACGTCCGGTCCGGGAGCCGCTCGTCGGCGGCGGCCCGGACGGCCGTCCGAAGATTGGTCGGGCCGTCGCTGCCGAGTTGGTCCGGGCGGCGCTGGGCGCCGGTGACGGCGACCGGCGCCTCGCAGGTGATGTCGAGATACCGGGCTGTCTCCGCCAGCGTGTCGGTCCCGTGGGTGACGACGAAGCCGTCGGCGTCGTGGTCGGCGATCCGGCGGGCGACCCGGCCACAGACCGACGGCGACATGTCGAACCCTGGCCGGTCGGCGACCGTCTCGACGGTGACGTCGGCGTACTCGTCGAGGCCCGGCACTGCCTCCAAGAGGTCCGCTCCGGAAAGGGCGGGCGCGGCCCCCGTCTCGTCGCCGTCGGCCGTCGACGCGATGGTTCCGCCCGTCGCGATGACGTGAACGTCCATACCGAGTCTGCGTGGAGCGGCCCGTTGTGACTTCCGGTCGTGCCGGGGCGGCAACTTTCTTTTGAGCGGCGACCGAGGGAAACACATGCGCGACGAAGAGGAAATTCGCGAGCAGTACGAGTTCCTGAAGAACGAACTCGACGACGAGGAGATGAACCACGAGGGCGTCAGGGAGATGTTCACCTACTACAAGCGGGCACTCGGGTGGGTGCTTGAAGAGGAGTACATCTGAGGGCGGACCTGTACATCGGGCCCGACAGATTTAATATCTGACGGCGAGTGGCTTCGGGTGACGCTTCGCTTGGAGGGCCGAAGCGTCAGCGGGGACCGATTCAGGGCGGCAAGCGCCCGACCGACTTTTCGGCGGTCGGGTCGCTTTCCTCTCTCGCTGGACGACATCGAACAGAGATTCGTCTATCGTAGCGACCGTCGGGTCGGGCCCCGCTCCCGTCCCCGCCTTCGACCACGGAGAACCTTTCCGAAGTACGATACGTTCGCCGAACGTCCGGTAGCTTACACCGGCCACTATCGAATTAGACGGCGCGCAGCGGGTGTTTCGGCCCATATCGCGGCGCTCGTCCCGGCTGCGCATCCGGTATGTTTAAGCGAACACGATAGTAACAGGCAGACAGAACTTATCGATGCACGACCTGACAGGATTCCAGCGAGACCTGATCTACGTCATCGCCGCCACGGACGGCTCTACCCCAACCTCGACACCCTCGTCGAGAAGGGTCTCGTCGAGAAGGGCCAGCGGGACCGCCGGACGAACTTCTACACGCTCACCCGGCGTGGTCGCCGCGAGGTGGAGGCACGGCGGGAGTGGGAAGGGGACTACGTCGACCTGGAGTGACCGGCATCATGAGCCGACCGGCAGCGTGGGGTTACCGTCGTAAATCTTCAACATAAATCCCGCAAACGAAGTTAGGAAAGCTTGGTCTTTTGTAGTTCGAGTATAACATTCGGGCCATGGAGTTCAGGCTATCGGAGGAGCAACGACAACTGCGGAGCGAGGTGCAGCGGTTCGCGGAGAACGAGATCCTGCCGGTCGCCACGGAGTACGACCGCGAGGAGAAGTACCCCTGGGAGGTCGTCGACGAGGCCGCCGAGATGGGACTGCTCGCGCCGCAGGTACCCTTCGACTACGGCGGCGCCGGCTACGACGTTCTCGATACGTGTCTCATCGTCGAGGAGCTGTTCGCCGCCGACCCCGGCGTCGGGTTGTGTCTGGCCTCGACCGCCTTCGGGAGCGAGGCGATCATGGAG
>PXRZ01000048.1 GCA_003022945.1 Halobacteriales archaeon QS_8_69_73
GTCGAGGCTCGTCGCGATGGTCATGCGGCCGAACGACTGGCCGTTCTCCGAGTCGACGTCGACGTCGATGCGGCCGACCTTCGAGGAGTCCTGCAGCTCACGGAGGTCCAGTTCGTCGCCGAGCAGGCCCTCCGTCTGCCCGAAGACCGCCCCGACGACGTCCGACCGCTCGACGATACCGTCCGTCGTGATATCCGCGTGAATGAGGTATTTTGCCGTGTCTTGCATCGGTGAACTGCCCATTGCCGGGCGTGGATCGTGATCGAACGTCCATGAGCGACCCCATGGGTGACGGAAACTCGCCGGCCGACGTACATAAACCATGCGAACCGTTGGCGTGACTGGTCCGCTCGTTCCGACGACGGCCGGTCGGTGCGGGCGCCGAACCCGACGACGTCGATTTGATGACGTTCCTCGAGGACACCGGCGCGTACTTCGGCGGACAGCGGGCCGACTGACCCTGGACGCCAGCTTCATATCGGTGGAAGGAGAACTACCGGTCGTGTCCGGAAACGACCGCGCCGGGGGTGCCGCACGGGCGCTCGAGGCCGTCGGACTCGGCGACGTCCACCCGTGGGTATTCCTCGCACATGCCGTCATTGCCGTCGGTGCGTTCGGCCTCGCGACGTTCGGACTGCTCCGCGGGGAGGGTATCGGGGCGGTTCCGTTGTTCGGCGTCGGCATTCTGATACTCCTCATGGGCCGTTCGGCCGGTCGAATCGCCGCGCGACGATGACCGAACCGACAACGCCAAGCGACACAGAACGGAACTTCGCCTCATGACGGGAATCAAATCCGAGGACCGGCTGCCGCTGATAGCCGCCTCGCTGGTGCTGGTCGTCGGAAACGTCTTCGTCTACCTGACCGACAACCTCGTCTATCTGGGAATCCTCGCCACGCCGCTGGCGCTCGCCGCCTTCGGTGTCGTTCGGTACCTCCTTTACGGCAGCCCGCTACCGGAGCCGATACAGGATTGAGATGTCACGCCGCATACGCGCGGTCGCGACGGTCGTCGAGACCGACGGACCGCTCGGACTCGCCGCCGACATCGCCGACGAACTCGCCGCGGACGCCGCCGTCCGCGTTCTCGACGGGGCCGGCGGCTCGGCGGTCAGCCGGGCCGAGGTCGACGAAACGGTCGACGCCGGGACCGTCCAAATCGGCGCCAACGTCGCCGGGGAACTAAACGTCGAGAGTGGGTCGGCGGTGCTGCTGGAGCCCGTCTCGACGACGCCGGCCGAGGCGGTCACCTTCGCGCCGGTGCCGCGGCTCTCGCTGGCCGGCGGCGGCCCGACGGTCCGGGCGGCCGTCGGTGGCCGACCGCTGTCCGTCGGCGACGAACTCGACGTCTCCTTTCTCGACGGCTCGCTGTCGGTCCCGCTGCGGGTGACCGAGACGGCGCCGCCGGGGCCGGTCGTCGTCGCCGACGGGACGACCGTGGAGCTGCTCGACGGGCCGGCACCGACGACGGAGCAGGGTCGGATCCGCCCGGTCGCCGCCGAGGCGGTCGGCGGCTACGGACCGACGATCGAGGAGCTGGACGCCGCCGTCGTCGCGCCGCTTCTGGAGGACGAACGGTTCGACGCCCTCGGCGGGACGAACCGCGCCGGCGTCCTCGTGTCGGGGCCGGCCGGCGTCGGCAAGAGCCACCTGCTGGGCCACGCCGCCTGGCGGGCCAGCGCGACGGTCCACTCCGTCGACGCACGGGCGCTGCCGCCGGGCGACGCGGACGCGGTCGCCGACCGCCTCCGGGAGGCCGGTGCCGCCGTCTCCGGGTACGATCCCGGGGTCATCCATCTCGACGGGCTGGATGACTTCCTCGGCGACGCCGCCGACGACCCGGGTGCCGCCCGGCTCCGCGGCTGGCTCCGGGGATTCGTCGACGAACCCGGCGTCGTCGTCGTCGCGGAGGCCCGCGACGCCGAGGACGTCCCGGAGTCGTTCCTCCGGGGAGAGCTGCTGGCCCGCACCGTCCGGGTCGACCGCCCGACGGACGACGACCGGGGCGACATCCTCGCGACCGTCACCCGGGAGACGCCGGTTCACTCCTCGGTCGACGTCGAGGCGGTCGGCCGGCGGGCGTTCGGCTACGTCGCCGGCGACCTGCTGGCGCTGCGCTCCCGGGCGGTCGAGGCCGCCGCCGCCCGCTCCGATGCCGACCGACCGATGATCACCGAGGCGGACCTCGAGACGGCGCTCGCGGCGACCGGTCCCCGGGAGCTGGTCGGCTCCCGCCGGGAGGTCTCCTCGGCGGGGTTCGACGACATCGGCGGCCTCGAGACCGCAAAGCGGGAGCTCCGGCGGGCCGTCGAGTGGCCCATCCGATACCCGGAGCTGTTCGATCGGCTCGGCATCGACCCCGTCGGCGGCGTGCTGCTGTACGGCCCACCCGGCACCGGCAAGACGATGCTGGCCCGCGCCGTCGCCTCGACGACCGACGCCAACTTCGTCCCCGTCAATGGGCCGGAGCTGATGAACAAGTACGTCGGCGAGTCCGAGCGGGCCGTCCGGACGGTGTTCGAGCAGGCCCGCGCCAGCGCCCCAACGGTGGTGTTCTTCGACGAGGTCGACGGGCTCGGCTCCCCGCGGTCGATGGACGGCGACGGCTCCGCCCCAGAGCGGGTCGTCTCCCAGCTGCTCACCGAGATGGACGGCCTCGGCGGCGCCGACGACGTCACCGTCATCGGCGCGACCAACCGACCGGACCGCCTCGACGACGCGCTGCTACGGCCGGGCCGGTTCGACAGGCTCGTGGAGGTTCCCATCCCCGACGAGGCCGCCCGCGCGGAGATATTCCGCGTCCATACCCGCGAGCGAAAGGTCGCAACGACCGACCACGCCGCCCTCGCCGAGCGGACCGGCGGTTACACGGGCAGCGACATCGCCGCCATCGTCCGGGAGGCCGGGCTGCTCGCGCTGGAGGATCACGTCGGAAGCGCGGCCGACGGCGACGCTGGCGACCCGGCCATCGCGCCGCGACACTTCAAGCACGCTCTCGAGCTCGTCACGCCGTCAGTGTCGGCCGAGGAACGGAGCTACTACGAGTCGCTGAGCGATCAGCTGGGGTACTGAGCCGCGGGCGTACTCTTCTTCGAGACGAGGATACGCGCCGTGAGCTCGATGCAGCCACCCGCCGTAGACGGCAGTACCGGAGTTTTCCCACGTCGAGAAACGCCGCCTTCGACGGCACCGCGGCTTCGCCGTGACTTCTCGCGTAGTGACGAACCAGATGCCGGCACCGAATCAGTCCGTTACGTCCCAGCTATGGGTCGGACGCGGACGGCAGTACCCAGCAGGCTGAACACGCTGCCGCCGAGCGGAACGCGGTGTTCCGCGTCGAAGTCGTTCGAAAGACGCGGAGCGTCTTTCGTGAGCGAGCGGGACCGTCGGTCCCGCGAGCTACGAGGGAACTCCGTTCCCACGGCACGACGAGAGAGCGTCGTTCTCTCGAACCACGCCCGACGCGTCCGGGTGGGAAGGTCGCTTCGACGCGGTTACACGCGTTCGAAAATCGCGTGGCGATTTTCGAGTCAATCAGAAATCTCCGACTTCAAATGACGTTACAAAGCACTTCTTCGGTTACGGCCGGGAAGCGACCGACGACGGGAGGACGCGAAAGCGTACTTCACTCCTGAGGAAACGCGCAACCTCGAACTCCACTTCAGGGAATCCTCGCCGTTTATACCGAGGAGGTCGTCAATCGAACGACCGCTTCTCGTGCAGCCGTAGCACCGAGACGGCGACGCCGACGAACGCGAGGAACTCGACGGCCAACAGCGGCCAGAAGGCCTCCTGGAAGCTCAGTCCGAAGCCTCGTTGCAGCGCCGGCAGCGCGAACAGCCCGACGACACCGACGGCCACCGACACGACGAGCCCGACGACCGACCGCGTGTTCAACTCGTAAAAAACTGTGTTGTCGTCGTCGTTCGGTGTCTCAGTCCGCGGCGGCTTCCTCTTCCGACGGGGTCGGAACCGAGTCGTCGCCGACGATGGAGCGGCTCGACAGCAGGATGAAGCCGAAGCCGACCTTCGCGGTGACGTCGAGAGCCATGAACAGGAGGGTCTCGGTGTAGAGACCGACAACCCCTGCACCCTCGGTGCCGATGATCCACAGGATCGGGTACAGCGTCCACGTCACCAGGATGAGGTTCCGTAGTACGTTGAACGTTCCCTTGGCATCCTCGTTGAGGTCGGAGGCCGCCTCGCTGAACACTGCGAACAGGAAGTACAGCAGGAGCACCATCGAGATGGTGCTGATCGTCCAGAACGCGTACCGTGCGACGCCCGACCTCATCAGCGTCGCGCCCAGACCGGTGACGATCATGAAGGCGTCGAGGCCGACGAGTGCGCCGATGTCACGGTTGCTGGCACCGGCCAGCAGGCCGATGTCGAGCAGCAGCAGCGGCGTGGTGAACAGCCAGTCCGCGTACCGGGCCCAGTAAACCTGAAGGGTGCCGCCGTTCTCGGCTGCGACGCTGTTGTACGCCTCGCCGACCGGCACCTCCGTCAGGCCGAACCCGAAGAACATCGACAGGTACGACGCGGCCGCGATGCCGGGAATCAGGATGGTGATGATGTAGAACTCCTTCTTCTGGGGGTCATCCACACCCCAGCCCTTCGCGATGAAGACGACCATCCCGATAAGCATCAGTACAGTTCCGAGGGCCAGCCAAATGCCCTCGCCCTCTACGCCCAGTTCCGCCATCTGCATCGGGAACATACATGACTAACTCCGGGGGCTATCGTCAAGAGAATGCTACCAAACCTGTTGGGCTCGTCGCCGTCGTCCGATACCAAGCCGCATGAACTACCAGTAGATTGATTCCGGAAAAGCTCGAACCGACGCGTATGGCGAACGATAGCCCGGCCGAAGAGGAAGAAATCGAGGCCGATACCGAGGATGAAGTCGAGACCAGCGAAACCGAATCGTCCGAAGCTGTCCTCGACGTCGAGTCCGTCGAACAGCAGACGGCGGACGTCGAGGAGCTACGCGACGTCATCGAAGAGCAAAGCGAACGCATCGAAGACCTCGAGGACTCGCTCCTGGATCTGTCGACGCGCGTTGCCTACGGCGACGGAACCGGCGTCTGCCCGGACTGCAACGGTCCGGTAATAAAGCGGAGCCCGCTGTTCCGGCGCACGCGCATCAAGTGTACGAAATGTGGCCGTCAGTTCCACGAGTACTGACCACGGGGGTCACACTGATTGTCGCGGTACTTTCCGGCGCGACAGCAAAGATGAGTCCACCCCGGCACCGAGCAGCCGACTCGCTCGGCGCTGGCGGTAACGGCTCGCGATAACCGCCATCAGTCACCGGCCGCGGCGACCGGCTCGCCGTGGCTCACCTCGTCGCCGAGCAGCGTCATGAACGCCGCCAGCCACTCGGGGTGGTCCGGCCACGCCTGCCCGGTGACGAGGTTGCCGTCGCGGACGACCCCGTCGACCCACGAGCAGCCCGCAGCCTCGCACTCCGCGCGGACGGCCGGGTACGACGTCATCTCGTAGCCGTCGAGGACGTCCGCGGCCGCGAGTATCTGCGGGCCGTGACACAGCGCCGCCACCGGCTTGTCCGCCTCGAAGAAGTGCCGTACCGCGCCGCCGGGTCGACGTCGGCCATCGTCGCGTTCAGCTCGAAGTCGTGGCCCCTCGCCTCCATGTACGTCTGGTCGCCGCGGAAATCGTGAACCGCGGTCTTGACCGTCTCGCCGGCGTTCTTCTCCGGACAGACCGCGTCGACGTCGTGGCCGACGGTCTGCAGCGTCTGGAACGGCACCATCACCTCGTAGTCCTCCGAGAAGTCGCCGACGATCATTAGGATGTCCTTGCTCATCGGTATCACTACTCGAGCGTAGCGAGCCGAATTAAATAAACTTCACGCCGTCTGCATCGATGGTGTTCAGATACGCGGATGCCCCTCGATGCGGCCGGTGGCGATCTCGAAAGCTCTCGGCCCGCTGGCGGTCGCTCCCCCGGATATTCTCGCTTCGCTCACGGCTCACTTCGGTCACCGGCAGAGCGAGGCTCTGTCGAGCCCTCGCTCGCTTCACTCGCGAGGACGCCGTTCGCACGCGAGACGTCTCGCAGCTTGAACAGTGCCGGAGCAGCGACTGTATGAACGCCAGCGTGTCTCGCCCGTTCAGTCCGCAAGGGGGTCGGCGGTGCGCCGGCCGAAACTGAGTGACTATCGGGCCGCGTATAAACACCACCTCCGCACCCGGGAGTAGCTTTACGTCGGCGCCCCTCGTCGGTTCGGGTCCATCGTCATGTCGAGCTACACCCTGACGGTCCCCGACGGCGAGGAGCTGGGTATCCGGGTCGCCTGCGACGAGCACGGAACCGCCGAGGAGTTCCGCCCCGAACGCCGGACGGTGGCGTTCTTCTGCGAGCGCTGCGGCTACGAAATCGAGGTCGACGTCCGGGCGGCCGATGACTGGCGAGACCTCGGTGAGATGTGTTGAGCGGCGCGGCGGCGTAGATGGTCCACCCCCATGGCCCGACGGCCTCGCGGCACCCGGCTGTCCACCCCGAGCCCGTCGCCCGCGCCGACGGCGGGGGAGACTGGTGGTTTATGACGACGCCAGCCACAGTAGACGTATGCAGACGCACATCGTCCCGGTCGGCTTCGACTACGACCGGCTGATCGCGCCGCTGGTGCGCGAGCAGCTCGACGTCGACCGGGTCGTCCTGCTGGAGGGAGCGGTCGGCAGCGAGGCCAACGTCGAGTACTCCCGGAACCTCGCCGAGAAGCTCGAGCAGGACTACGGCAACCTGCTGGGCGCCGAGACCGAGCGGGTGGTCGTCGACGACGTCTACGACTACGACGCCGCCTTCGGGCAGGCGTTCGAGCTCATCAACGCCGAACTGGACGACGGCAACGAGGTGTGGGTCAACGTCTCCGCGATGCCGCGGACGGTCTCTTTCGCCTTCGCCACCGCCGCCCACTCGATCATGGTCGAACGCGAGGGCGACCGCGAGCGCATCCACACCTACCACACGGTCCCGGAGAAGTACCTCGAGACGGAGCTGGCCGAGGAGCTGCGCCGACAGATCGACCTGCTGGCGGACGTCATCGACGGCGCCGAGCTCAGAGAGGGCGATCGCACCGTCGTGGCGACCGACGTGGACCGGCTGCGGGACCGACTGGCGGCCGCCCGGGACCTGCTCGAGGAGTTCGACGAGCGCGGCACCACCATCGGCGCGAAGGAGATCGACGGCTCCCACGTCGTCGAGCTGCCGGTGGCGTCGTTCTCGAACGTCAAGCCGTTCGAGGAGGTCATCCTCTTCACCCTCGGTGAGCACGGCGAGTTCGAGTCCGTCTCCGAACTCGCACAGACGCTCGCGCGCGAACTGGGCGAGGAGTACACGGACTCCTTCCGGTCGAAGGTCATCTACAACGTCGACCGGCTCGGCCCCGGCGGCAAGGGGTACATCGAGCGGGAGGAACACGGCAAGTCCTACCGGACGCGGCTGTCCCGCATCGGCGAGCTGTGGGTGCGCTCCCACGCCGACCAGTCGGAGCTGTGAACCGCCCCGCGGGCGGCGGACCGCCGGGCCGCCCGGGGACGTCGGCTACGGTCTCGGCGCGGCGGCGACCCGCCGGAAAGCCGGCCTCACGGCTGCGGGGCAGGCGAACGGCAGCCGCGAGGGCGCCGGTCGAAAACGGGTCGCGTCGGGTCGGTCGCTACGCTGTTGCGAGGGCCGGCCGGACTACCGGGGCGCGATGCGGAACCTGATGGTTCCGCCGGGCAGCGAGAACTCGTGGACGTGATCGTGGCTGCGGGCGACCAGGGCCGCCAGCCCGCGCCGCAGGAGCGCGCCCCCGGCGACGACGGCGACGACCGCCGAGAGCGCCGCGATGGGGTAGCTGAAAGCGACGAGAACCCCGAACAGCAGGAGGGGAACCGCGAGCGCGCCCCCGACTGATGGGGTGTCCGTAGGCGATGTCGACCTGCCGTGATGGGTCGTACGTGTCATGTCTATGTCGATGGTGTGGGGTTCGGTTCGCATTCTATTCCGTTCGATATACCGTAGCGGCTCCGGGCCTAAATATCCTCATATTTCGGATAGGTCCTGCGACGTATTCCCATGGGACTTGGCGCTGTATCCGTCTCAGACCGTCCGAGAATCGGTGTAAGAGTTGTCGTGGTACTCCTTCTGTAATGCTAAAGAACATTATAATAGTCCGTGAGAACGGCCTCGGAATCCGGGTCAGTCGCCGAGCGAGTCGGGGCCCCGACGTGAGTGTCGCTTCTCGACGTGGGTGAGCATCGCGAGGTAGATCGAGACGACGAGCAGCGCGAACGCGCCGGCGCCGGCGACGCCGAGGGCGTCGGCGCCGAGCCCGACCGGGGCGTCGTCCCGCAGCGGGATGATGGTGTGGTGTGGATTGCCGAGCACCGGGACGAGATAGTCGACGGTCGCGTTGACCGCGTACCACAGCGTCGCGACGCCGACCGCCCGGGGCCGGAAGTCGCCGATGCGGTGCAGCAGGAACGCCTGCAACACCATCGCGGCGTGACTCCAGATGAGGAACTGCCGCATGGCGGTGTGGATACCCATCTCCGTGAACGCCGGCCAGAACGCCAGGTGGACGTACACCGTCCAGCCGCCGAGGATGATGTTCCCGTAGAAGGCTAACGCGGTGAGCCACTCCTGCTGGCGGTCCAGCTTCCAAGCGGCCAGCGCGAGCGCGATCAAAAGCGTCGCCAGCGGGCTGTCGGGGACGAACGCCCACATCTCGACGGGCGTGCGGGAGAACTGGAAGGCGTAGTAATAGAAGCCGAAGGCGGTACCGGCGAGGTTGACGGCGACGACCAGCCACGCGAGGTTGAGCCCGAGGTTCTCCAGCGACTCCGGCAGCGGCGCGACGTACCGCGGCAGATCCTCGCGAGGGACATCCGATTCCAGCAGCGCACGTCCCCGGTCGACGACCGCGCCGGCGCGAGTCCGGATGCTCATGCCCGACACAGCGGCGCGGCGGACAAAAACACCTGCGCCGCGCCGACAGCCGGAAACGGAGGGGGCGAACGACACCCGTTAAGTGCGTCCAACCCCTCTGTATGTGTATGAGTGAAACGGACCTCGAGGAACTTCGTCGGGGAACCGAACTGGTCAAGCGCGGGTTCGCCAAGATGCAGAAGGGCGGCGTCATCATGGATGTCGTCTCCCGCGAGCAGGCCCGCGTCGCCGAGGACGCCGGCGCGGTCGCAGTGATGCACCTCGAGTCGGTGCCGGCCGACATCCGCAAGCGCGGCGGCGTCGCCCGGATGGCCGACCCCAGGGCGCTGGAGGAGATCATCGACGAGGTGTCGCTGCCGGTGATGGGGAAGGCCCGTATCGGCCACCGCGCCGAGGCGCAGATTCTGGAGGCGGCCGGCGCCGACATGGTCGACGAGTCCGAGGTGCTGACGGAGGCCGACGAGCGCTACCACATCGACAAGCGGGAGTTCACCGCACCGTTCGTCTGCGGCGCCCGCAACCTGCAGGAGGCGCTGCGGCGCATCGACGAGGGCGCGGCGATGATCCGCACGAAAGGCGAGGCCGGCACCGGCGACGTCAACCAGGCGGTCACCCACCAGCGGAACATCCAGCGCGCCATCCGGACGCTCGACGGCATGAGCTACGAGGAACGCGACGAGTGGGCCCGCGAGAACGAGGCGCCGCGACAGCTGGTCCACGAGACCGCCGAGCGGGGCCGGCTGCCGGTGGTCAACTTCGCCGCCGGCGGCATCGCCACGCCCGCCGACGCCGCGCTGATGATGCAGCTGGGTTGTGACGGCATCTTCGTCGGCTCCGGCATCTTCGGCGCCGAGGATCCCACCGCGATGGGCACCGCCGTCGTCGAGGCCGTCAACAACTACGACGACCCCGAGCGGCTGCGCGATATCGCCAAGGGCATCGGCAAGGGGATGACGGGCCAGGCCAACGAGGACCTCGACGAGGACGAGCAGCTGCAGACCCGCGGCGTCTAACTACGGAACCGGCTCCTCGGCGGGGTCGACCTCGATTCCCCCGTCGACGAACTCGACGAGTATCCGATCCGACTCCGCGCTGTACGTCTCGTAGTGGTCGCCGTCGGGGTCGATGGTGGTCCGGCTCGCGACCAGCCCCGCCTGTCGGAGCGTGCTGAGCCGACGGTAAAC
>PXRZ01000049.1 GCA_003022945.1 Halobacteriales archaeon QS_8_69_73
GTGTGCGAACGAATCGCAGAGCGATTCGTTAACGTCCTCAGAACGCTTCGCGTTCTGATGTGCGAACGAGACGCGAAGCGTCTCGTCAACGCCGTAAACAGCGTGGCGTCTCCGACGCCACGGGCAGACGGCGCGAAGCGCCGTCGACGGCGGGATTCCCTCGCTGTATTAGGTGGTACTGGTCAGTCGGCGGCGTCGCCGCGTCTGTGGACCGACCACCCGCAGTCGGTCGCCTCTTGAAGCCGCTCGTAGAGCCGGCGCAGCCCCGGTGGCTCCGTCGCCGGCAGGACGTGGAACTCGACGCGACCGTCCCGGACGGCGACCCGGAAGGTGTCGCTGGTGTCGTCGTCGTGGACGAGATACAGCGGCATCGGCAGGTCGAACCAGTCGCCGTAGCGGTAGCCGTCGGCCGACAGCACCGACTCCAGCAGGTCGGCCAGCGCCGCGTCGTCGACGTCGGCCGCCGGGACGAGCCGGAAGACGGACTCGCCCTCGTACTCGACGCCGCCGCGGCGCGGGTAGCGGCGGGTCGGCCGCTGGCGGATGGCGAAGGTCGGCGTCTCCTCGTCGGCCACACCGTCTGTACGGCCGCATACCGCTTAAATACCGGGGCGTCGGGGGTCGACCGGATGGCCGGTCATCCGGCCGCCCCGAAATCGGTCACCCGGTGGATCGACGGTGGCAGCGTCACCGGCGCCAGCAGGGCGAACTCCGGGCCGTCCGGTGAGAGGACCGACAGCGTCACCGAGACGCCGAACGGCGACGGCACGCCGACCGATGGCGCCGACCCGCAGGCCGCACAGCCGGCCCCCAGCACGCCCAGCACCGCCCCGACCGCGGCCGCCGTCGCCACCCCGGCCAGCAGCGACCGCCGAGTTCGCGTCGTGTCGCCGGCTTCGAGCGGGGCGCATATCGATCCGTCGACCGTGTGTGGGCCGGCGACACCGCCCCACGAGTAGTGGCGTTCAGATGAGTGCCGACCGACGAGCCGGGGTCTGCTGTCCGTCAATCGACTCCTGGCGGACTGAAAGGGCGAGATGCTCTCGGCGAACCCGGACGTTCGCGGCGCCGTGCGCCGCGAGCTCGGGAGAGCGACGCTCTCCCGGCGACGCAAGCAGCGAGGGAGCCGCAGGCTCTCTCGGCCCGCTCGCGCGGCAGCACCGCGCGAGGACACTACAGGCCGCATCGCGGCCGAAGCGCGTCGTTCGGAAGATCTCTAGTCTTCCGTGATCACGAAAATCTCCGATTTTCGGACGACAGCGAGTGCGGGCAGCGAGGCGACGGAGTCGCCTCGAGGCGGGCGAGCGGGCGGCGAGGCGGCTTCATCGCCTCGAATCCGTGGCGCGTAGCGCCGCGCATAGCCCGCGAGTAGAAGCCGAGAGCGCCGAAGGCTTTCTCCTACTTTCCGCTCTCTCGATCCCCTATTCAACCACCCCCACGAGTCTGACGCACATTTATACGACCGCCCGGCCGAGAGACGACCATGACAACCTTCGAGCGCCCCGCGCCGGACCTGGGGACGGAGGACGACGTCGTCGGAAAGCGCGCGCTCGCCTTCGTCATCGACGTTATCGGCGTCGGTGTTCTCGCGAGCGTCGTGACGAACTTCGCGTTTCTGATTTCGGTGCCGCTCGGCACCCTCGCGAGCGGTCTCTCGACGATCGCCTTCTTCGCCTATCTCGCCTACTTCGAGGCCAAATACGGACAGACGGTCGGGAAGATGCTCGCCGACGTCGTCGTCGTCACCGAGGACGGCGACGCCATCGGCTACCGCGAGTCGGCGCTTCGGACACTTCTCCGGCTCGTCGACATCCTCCCGTTCTTCTATGTCGTCGGGATCGTCGTCATCTACCTCACCGGCCGCCGACAGCGGGTCGGCGACCTGGTTGCCGACACCGTCGTCGTGCGGGCCAAGGACAAACCCGACCCGCTGTGAGCCGGCGCCGGCCGCGTCACGGCGCGTCGGCCACGGCGTCGACGCCGACGCCGAGGTCGTCACTTATAACGAGCCGGAGAGCCTATCGAGGGGCATGTGCGGCCGATACAGCCTCTTCGCCGACCCGGAGGCCCTCGAGACGCGGTTCGACGCCGAGTTCGCCGCCGAGTTCCGGCCCCGGTACAATGCGGCCCCGGGCCAGGAGCTGCCCGTCATCACCGGCGCGGAGCCGGACGCCGTCCAGCGGCTGGAGTGGGGGCTGATCCCCCGGTGGGCCGACGACGGTGCCGACGGCCACATCAACGCCCGCGCGGGGACGGTCGACGAGAAGCCGGCCTTCCGGCGAGCCTACGCGGGCGACGACGATCCGGCGGCCTGCGGGCGGTGTCTCATGCTCGCCGACGGCTTCTACGAGTGGACCGAGACCGCCGACGGAAAGCGACCCTACCGGGTCGCCCTGGAGGACGACCGGCCGTTCGCGATGGCCGGGCTGTGGGAGCGGTGGACGCCCGATACCGTCCAGGCCGGCCTCGGCGCCTTCGGGGACGGCGACGGCGGCGGCGGCGACCCCGATCCCGTCGACACGTTCGCGATACTGACGACGGAGCCGAACGAGGTGGTCGAGCCGCTGCACCACCGGATGGCGGTGGTCCTGGAGCCGGGCGACGAGGCCGCCTGGCTCGACGGCGGGTCGGTGTCGCTCGAACCGGCGCCGGCCGAGGAGTTCCGCGCCTATCCGGTGTCGACGGCGGTCAACGACCCCGCGAACGACCGGCCGGAACTCGTCCACGAGGTTGAGGCCGGCAGTGTTTAGTTAATCCGGAGCAGCGCCCTTCGGCGGTGATGGTGGCGTTTCCGAACGCCCCCTCCCACTCGCGGGCTGTGCCTCGCTACGCGCGACCTTCGGCCGTGCTTGCGTCGGCTCGCTTCGCTCCGCGGCTCCCTGCGATCGCCGGCAGAGCGTCGCTCTACCGAGCCCTTGCTCGCTTCACTCGCGAGGACGCCGCTCCGCCTCGAGGCCTCCTCGCTCCGCTCGCTCGGCCTCGCCCCGCGAGCGGTCGGTCCCGTTCGAGTCCCCGCCCGATATCGGCTGAGTTCTCGCTTGATTAAACACTATCTTGAGATCCGACCGAACACCTAAGCCGCCGGCCGCCGACGGACGACCGATGCGTCTCACCGACCGGCTGTCGCGGGGCGACGATCCCGACCTGGCGCCGTTTCTCGACCGGGCGGCCGCCTGGGCGGCCGACCTGCGCTACCGCGACCTGCCGGCGTCGGTCCGCCGGGCGGCCGCCGCACAGCTGACCAGCACCGTCGGCGCCGCCGTCTGGAGCCTCTCGCATCCGCTGGGGTCGGGAATCGTGGCGGCGCTCGACGACGACGGCGAGAAGGCGACGCTCGTCGGCGGCGAGCGACTGTCGCCGGCGGCGGCGGCGCGTGCCAATGCGGCGCTGTCGATGGCGCTGGACTTCGACGACACGGTGCTCGGCGGCCACACCGGCCACAGCAGCGTCTTCGTGCCGCTGGCGTACGCCGAGGCGACCGGCGCCGACGGCCGGCGCGCCCTCGTCGCCCAGGTCGCCGCCAACGAGGTGGCCGCGCGGCTGGCCTCGGCGGCCGCGATCGGCCCGTTCCGGGGCCAGCAGACCGCCTACGTCCACGCCGTCGGCGCCGCCGTCGCCCGCGCGGTCGTCGAGGGCGACGACGCCGGCACGCTCGCTCACGCCCTGGGAGCGGCGCTGCTGCAGCCGCCGTGGCCGCTGGAGCCGCCGTTTCTCGGCAGCGACGCGAAGGTCTACAGCGCCGCCGATGCCGTCGGGACCGGCCTGTCGGCCGTCGACGCCGCCCGCGCCGGCCTCACCGGAGCGCCGCGGGTCGCCGAGGCCGACGGCGGCTTCCTGACGGCGTTCGCCGACCGCCCCCTGCCGGAGTTCCTCGGCGGTCTCGGCGAGCGGTGGCACACCCGCGCGCTGACGGTCAAGCCGGTGCCCGGCTGCGCCTACGTGACGGCGCCGGTGCAGGCTGCCCTGGCGGCCCGCGGCCGGCTCGACCGCGGCCGGACGGCCGTCGAGCGCGTCGACGTCTACGGCTCGCTGTTCACGACCGAGGTCGACGACCGGGCGGCGCCGTACCTCGACGGCCCGTCGAGCCCCGTCGCGGCGCTGTCGTTCACCGTCCCGTACAACGTGGCCGTCGCGTTGGCCGACGGCGAGCACACGCCGCGACAGGTGGGCGAGCGGACCGACGACCCGGCCGTCTGGGAGCTGGCCGATCGGGTCGTCGTCCACCACGACCCTGCCTTCACCGTAGCGGCGCTGGAGTCGGCGGTCCCGGTCGGGGCGATGCTGCGGCGGCTCGGCCCGGCGGTGCTCGCCTACGCCGCGAAGACGGTCGGCCCGGCGGCGACGCTGCGGCACCTGCCGACGCTGGCGCGGTTCCTCCGGCGGCGGCCGCTGCCGGCGAACCTCGGGGCGGCCGACAAGCGGATGGGCGCCCGCGTCGCGGTGACGACGACCGACGGCCGGACCGTCTCGGCGACGGTCGATCACCCCTCGGGGTTCGCCGGGAAGCCGCCCGGGGAGATCCGGGCGGTCGCCCGCGAGAAGTGCCGGACCGGGCTGGCGGCGGCCGGTCTCGGCGACGCGCGGGCCCGCCGCCGGACGGACGACCTGCTGTCGCTTCCGGACGCCGGGACCGTCTCCGTAGCCGGGCTGACCGGCCTGGAGGCGGCCGCATGAGGCCGGAGCAGGTCGGCGCCGTCGTCAACCCGCGGGCCGGCGGCGGCGACGCCGCAAGGATGGTCGCGGCGCTCGCCGATCGGTTCCCGGACGCCGAGGTCGACGCCCGGATCACGACCGGGCCGGACGACGTCCCGGCCGTCGCCGTCGAACGGGCCGCCGCAAGCGACCTCCTGGTCGTCGTCGGCGGCGACGGGACGCTCCGGGAGGTCGTCGCGGCGCTGGTCGACGCCGACGAGGGGGCGCCGCTGTTCGTCGTCCCTGCGGGTCGGGGCAACTCCACGTACCGGCACCTCTACGGCGACGACGACTGGCGGGCGGTCGCCGCGGGGCTGGCCGACGGCGTCGATCCCCGGCCGCTGGAGGTCGGCCGCATCGAGGCGACGCCAGCCGTCGAGCCGACGTACTTCGTTTTGGGGTTCACGGCGGGACTGTTCCGAGCAGCCCTCGACGGCGCCGAGCGGCTCCGGCGGCTCCCCGGTCCGGTCGCGTACCTGCTGGCGACGGTCGGCGCCGCGGTCGGTGCCGACCCGGTGGAAGCCTCGGTGTCGGTCGACGGCGAGGCGCTGTTCGACGGCACGGCGCGGCTGGTGGCCGTCGGCGGCGGCCGCTACCGCGGCGGCGCGTTCGCGCTACTGCCGTCGTCCCGCCGTGGCGACGGGCGGCTCCACGCCCTGACCGTCGAGCCGGCCGACCTCGGCGGATCGGCGGCGCTCCTCCGGGCGGCCCGGGCGGGGCGGCTCCCCGACCATCCCGCGGTCGGCTACCGGGTCGGCGAGACGGTGACCGTCGAGTCCGACGGCGGGCTGCCGGTCGAGGTCGACGGGACGCGGGTCCGGACGGCGCCGACGACCGCCCGGCTGTCGGTCGTCCCCGCGGCGGTCCGGGCGGCGTACCCGCGGGAGTAGCCGCCAGCCGGTCGCCGGGGCCACGATGGCCGAAAAGAAATTTAACCTTTAGCGTGTGAATAACAGTCATAATGTCGCTTGAGCCGGGGTTGCCGACCGTCGACGAGACGACGTCGGAGATATCGGTCGTCTACGTCGACGACTACCGGGAGCTATGCGAGCTGACGGCCGAGGGACTAGAGCAGGCCAACGGCCGGCTGACCGTCGAGACGACGACGGAGCCGTCGATCGTCGCCGACCGACTGGAGGAGTTCGACTGCATCGTCGCCGACTACGACATGCCGGAGACGGACGGAATCGAGTTGCTCCGGCGCGTCAGAACGGTCTCCGAGGACATACCGTTCATTCTCTACACGGGGAAGGGCGACGAGGACATCGCCAGCGAGGCCATCTCGCTGGGCGTCACCGACTACCTCGCAAAGCGCGGCGGTCCCGAGCGATTCGTCCGGTTGGCCCACCGTATCGAGAACATTGTCGACGCGCGGCGGGCCTCCGCGGAGGTGGCCGCCACGCGAACGAAGGCCCGGACGGCCGTCGAGCGCGAGCAGCGCCGACTCCGGGCCCTGCTGGAGCACTCCCCGACGGTGACGTGCGTTCTCGACGAGTCGGGCCGGTTCCGGTATCTCAGCCCGGCCATCGAGGACGTCACCGGCTTCACGCCGCAGGAGCTACAGGGCGAACCCGTTTTCGATTACGTCCACGACGAGGACCGAGAGCGGGCCGAGCGGGCGTTCTCGCGGCTGCTGGACGCGCCGGGGGAGACCCACGCCGTCGAGTTCCGGTTCGACACGCGGGACGGCGGCTGGCGGCACACCGAGCTCCGCGGGACGAACCACCTCAATGACCCCGCCGTCGAGGGAATCGTCATCAACGCACGCGACGTCACCGAGCAGAAGCGCATCGACAGGCGGCTCCGCCGCGAGCGCGAACTGATCGAGCGGCTGTTCGAGGTGACGCCCACGCCGCTGCTGCTGATGGACGGCGACGGCCGCATCCGGCGGCTGAACGACCGGGCGACGGAGGTGTTCGACACCGAGCGGTCGACGCTGCAGGGTCACGCACCCGAGGAGTCGTCAGTGTCGTTCCGGGGGGAAAACGGCGAGACCATCGTCGACGGCGAGGACCTCTGGGAGGTCGTCTCCCACGCCAAGCGGGCCGTCCACGGCGCGGAGTGCGAGGTGTCGCTGCCGAGCGGCGACTACCGTCTGGAGGTCAGCGCCGCGCCGCTCCCGGAGACCGACGAGCGGTTCGTCGTCGTCGCCGTCGAGACGGTCCAGCCCGCCGAGGCCGGCGCCGATGGCAACACGTAAGCCGGCGGCGGCCCCCGCCCCGGCATGAAGCTCGCGCGCGTCGAGACCGACGCCGGCGTTCTCGAAGGCGAGTACGATGCCGACGGCACCGTCCGCACCGACGAGGGTAGCTTCGCCCCCGAGGAGTACGACCTGCTGCCGCCCTGCGAGCCGTCGGCGTTGTACTGCGTCGGGCGGAACTTCGGCGAGACGATCGAGCAGATGGACTACGAGGCGCCCGAGGAGCCGGACTTCTTCATCAAGCCGCCGACCTCGCTGCACCCGCCGGAGACGCCGGTTCCGTACCCGACGTTCTCCGAGGAGCTGACCTACGCCGGCGAGCTGGCGGCCGTCATCGGCGAGGAGTGCAGCCACGTCGCCGAGTCGGCAGTCGACGACGTCGTCCGCGGCTACACGGTGCTCAACGACCTGGACTGTCTGGACCAGCAGGGCCGGACGGCCCGAAAGGCCTTCGACGCCTCGGGGCCGCTGGGACCGGTCGTCGCGACCGACGTCGACCCCGTCGACCTGGAGATGGAGACCCACATCAACGGCGAGCGTCGCCAGCACGATACCACCGACAACATGCTCGTCGGACCCCGCGAGGTCGTCGCCTTTCTCTCCGAGCGGGTCACCCTCCGGCCGGGCGACGTCGTCTCCTTCGGCAGCCCCGCCAACCCGGGCCTGCTGGAGCGGGGCGACGAGATCGAGATCCGCTACGAGGAGGTCGGAACGCTGCGGAACACCGTCAGATGAGGCCCGGGAGCCCCGCGACGGTCAGGCGCCCTTCGACGGCCGGCAGTCGGACGACCCGGCGAGAACGACCCGCAGCGATCACCTCGACCCGTCGCCGATGTCGACGACGAGCAGCGGTCGGTCGGCGTCCGTAACGACCCGTTCGGTGGTGCTGCCGAGGTTGAGCCGTCGCTCCCGGCCGGTCCGGCCGTAGGTGCCGATCACGAGCAGGTCGGCGTCCGTCCGGTCGGCGTAGGCGCATATCTCCCGGTGGGGCACGCCCTCGGGGATGGCCGTCGTCGTCTCGACGCCGGCCTCGCGGGCCCGGTCGGCCAGCCGCTCGACCGCCTCCGTCGCCTCGTCGGTCAGGTCGGCCCGGATCGACTCCTTCTCGTCGGGATCGGCCGCCAGCACGACCCGGCGGTCGACGACCGACACGACGTGCAGGGCCGCGCCGTACGCCTCGGCGGCGCCGACGGCGTGGTCCAGCGCCGCCGTCGCCCCGTCGCTGCCGTCCGCCGGCAGCAGCACCGTCTCGTGAACCTGCCTCGGGGTCAAGCCCCGAGGCTTCCTGCTTCGATGACGCACTTTGCATCCACAACCTCTCGCTGAGGCGTGAACGTAGGGAGCGCAGTCTGCACAGGCGTTGATTCGGAGCGTCCCGCCCCTAACTGCCGGAGTCCTCTGTTGAGAATATTCTTTGCCGCATTCAAATCCCGGTCGTCCGTGTGCCCACACGCCGGACACGAATGCTCGCGCACCCAGATTGGCTTGGCCGTCTCAACGCTACAAACCACGCACTCTTTGGTCGTGCCTTCTGGATTCACTGTTTCGACGTGTGTTCCGTGCAAGTCAGCCTTGTATTCGAGTAATCCAATGAACCGTGACCATGCGGCATCCTGCTTATTTTTCGCGTTCTGACTGTCTTCCAGCATTGGCTTCACGTCCAAGTCTTCGACGGCCACAACATCGTATTCTTGGACGAGCCACGTTGTGAGCTTGTGCTGGTAGTCCAGTATTTTCCGCTTGATTGTGCGTTTCGCTTGGGCTACTTTCTGGCATTGTTTCTCCCAGTTGTTCGACCCGTGTTCTTTCCGGTCGAGTTTCCGCTGTTCACCTGCGTAGCGGTCGTACTCATCAGACAGGTCAAGGGTATCTACTGAGAGGTTCTCTGAGGTGTGGATGTAGCTGGTGATGCCGAGGTCAACACCAATACAGTCCTCTGGTTCAATCTCACTCAGTGACGGTTTCTCAGGGGTGTCTTCCACAGTGGTCACCAGTGAGACGTACCATCTGCCAGTTGCTTCTTTTTTCAGGATGACTTCATCGATGTCTTCTGCTGGTGGAACGTCGCGTTTGGCTCGGATTTTGAACCAGCCAATCTTTTCGAGTCGAAGTCGCACGAATCGGTCGTCGCCCGTGTTGTGATCCACGTTGAAGCGACTGGACTGATTGTACGACACTGAGCGAAACTCTCCTTTGCCTTGCCACCGTAATCTCCCAACACTGTAGCCTTCATTTCGACGCTCTTGGAGCGTTTCAAGATCGTCGTGAATTCGGCTGATAGCCTGTTGTGCGGCGTGTTGTGATGGGGTCAGCAAAAGTCGGCCAGCGGTCTGCCCACTCGGTGAGTTTGTTATGTTGGTCGTAGTCCGAGGGGCGGTCGTTGTAGTCCGAGTTATAGTAGTCTCGGACGGCGTGATTGCGAATCTGTCGAAGAATGTCGATGTGACGCCACGCTTCGCTAGCCACGTCATCAACAAGATACGCGCGGAAGCGAAGCGTGTGTTTCATTCTTCAGTCGAGCTTTTCGATAGTGAGTTTCAACTGGTCGCCCTCCTCCAGATTAAGGCCTTCACGGACTTCCTCTGGAATCGTAACGACACCTCTCTGCCGTATTTTCGGGTAACATTCCATCTGGCTCATACTGCATTATACAGTTTGAACCAGTATAAGACTGTCGGCTTCAACCATGGGGTCAAGCCCCGTGGCAGTCGCCTCGTACCGCCTGTACATGCCGCCGACTCGCGGCCGCACTCACTTGAACCGTCGTGCCGGTCCGGCGGGTCGCCTCCGGGCCGGCCGGGCCGGAAGCCATATGTCACTGGGGTACGAGTCGTTCTGTCGTGGAAGAAGACCGGAGCATCGAGGACATCCTCAACACCATCGGCGACGAGCACGCGCGCACGGTGCTGGCGGCCATCAGCCGGGAGCCCCGGTCGGCAAAGGAGCTCAGCGAGCAGTGTGACCTCTCGCTGCCGACCATCTACCGTCGGCTGGAGATCCTCCAGAAGCACGACCTGGTGACCGAGGAGACCGCCGTCGCCGACGACGGCAACCACTACAACGTCTACAACTGCAACTTCGACAGCACGGTCATCCAACTCGAAGACGAGGAGTACCGGGTTCGGATCTACCGTAAGGGAAACATCCCGGACCGGTTCACGCAGCTGTGGGACGACCTCAGTCCCGAGTGACCCCTGCCGTCACCTGGTTTTAAGACCCAGCGTGGGGTTGCCGGCACATGGTCAGTGTCCTGCAGGGGGTGCTCATCCTGCTGCGGCTGACGCTCTTCGGGCTCTCGTTGGGGCTCACGCTCATCAGCTTCCAGGCGTACTCGAAGCGGCAGAGCGAACGGCTGCAGTTCGCCTTCATCGGCTTCGCCTTCATCAGCATGGGCGTCGCCATGACGAACCTGACGACGCAGGTGTCCGTCGGCGGCGGCCTCAGCCGGGAGCTCCTGCTCCTGCAGATGGCCGAGACGGTGCCGTTCATCGTCGGCTTCGTGATGATATACCTCTCGTTGTACCGCTAGCGCCACGCCTCGATGACGACGGCGCCGGAGCCGCAGAACAGACAGGAGTCGTCGTGCCGGAGCGCGGCGAGCTGGCGGCCGCAGTTCAGACAGTGTAGCAGTTCACGCTCTCCCGCCCGGAGCTCCTCGCGGATGGCGTCGCTCTGCGGGGGAATGGCGTGGTCCGGCCGGCGGAGGTCTCTGTCCTCGGGCACACACGATCTACCGGCCGACGGGATAAGTACCTCACCCTCGCATCGAGTCGCCGTCGATGGCTCTCGCTCGCACTGTTTGCGGTCCGTTCGGCGGCCCCGCTCGGAGTCACCGTCGTCGTGACGCCCCGACCCGTCGGGCGCAGACGAGGCGCTCAGGGCCGCTGCCGGGGACCAGTGGCTGCTCCGGGGGCCCGGGACTGGGCGACCGTATCGGTGGCGCTGGTCGTCGTCGGCGCGGCCGTTTCGCTGTGGAACCCGACCGTCGTCGTGGGCCGGTGACGCCGGTCACAGCACGGTGCCGACGGCCGCGTAGACGAGTCCGACCGCGAAGGCCACCAGCAGCACGCCCGTCATGGTGACGACCACGGGCGAGAGCTGCTCCTCGCTCTCGACGATGTATCCGTCCATAGCCGGGCGGAAGGCGGCGGCGGGAAAAAGCGTTGTGTCGCGGAGCCGGACGGAAACGTTCATGTCTCCGACCTCGCTGTACACGCGTAGATGCCGGGAGGAAAGCGAGACGGCGACTCGACGGCGACCCTTATCGTGGTCTGTGGGCTGCCGGGCGTCGGCAAGTCGACCGTTTCGCGGGCCGTCGCCGACCGGCTGGAGGCCGCGGTTCTGCGGACCGACGTCGTCCGAAAGGAGCTGTTCGACGATCCGGAGTACGCCGCCGCGGAGACGGCGACCGTCTACGACGCGCTGCTGGCCCGGGCCCGGGAGCGACTCGCCGACGGCCGGGCGGTCGTTCTCGACGGAACGTTCAAAGACCGGAAGCGACGCACCGAGGCCAGCGACCTTGCGGCCGCGGTCGGCGCGCGGCTCCGACTCGTCCGCGTCCGGTGTCCGGAGACGGTCGTCGAGGAGCGCATCGCCGACCGCGAGGGGGTCAGCGACGCCGACCTCGCGGTGTACCGCCGGCTCCGCGACCGGTTCGAGCCGGTCGAGATGGACCACCTCGTCGTGGACAACTCCGGCACCGAGGCGGCGACGGAGCGGCGCATCGCCGAGGTCTTCTGAGCCGGCGCTGGCGCCGACGTTCTCGACGGCAGTATCCGCCTCCGGCCGGTCGGCGGAACCGTTAGGCCCTGCCGGGGCGACGAGCGACCGTGTACCGGTACGTGGCCGCCGTCTGTCTGCTCGCCGTCGCCGGATGCGGCGCCCCGGTCGGCGCGCCGACCGACGACCCCGCGGCGGCGGAGACCGTCACCCCGGCGCCGGTGCCGTCGACGTCGACATCGCCGTCACCGTCGGCGTCCGTCGACCGGCCCGTCGGCGTCGACGGCCCCGGCATCGACGACGGCGTCGTCGACGGGGCGGCGCTGGGTGCGGCACACGCGAGCGCTCTCTCCGGGACGTACACCCGGGTCGTGACGCTCCGCGTCGAGACCGACGACCGGACGCTGCTGACCTACCGCGAAAGCCGGGCGGTGACCGACGACGCGACGACCCGGCGGCGGAGCTACCGGGGGCCGGCGACGGCCCGGTTCGTGTCGGGGAACGCGACGGCCACGACGGCGCGGACGGTCCGGTCGACGGACGGCAACGCCACGCGACGACGGACGTTCGTCGGCGGCGACCCCGCGCCCGGGACGCGGGTCACTGCACCGGTGGCAGCCGACGACCGGACGGTCGTCGCCTCCCTTCTCGACGGCGCGGTCGTCGCCTCCCGGACGGAGTCGCCGGACTACCGGCTGTCCGCCGGCACCATCTCCGGAGAGGCGGTGCCGGACCCGCTGGCAGCGCCCGAGGGTGTGACCGTCGAGGCGGCGGTCCGGCGGACCGGACGGGTCGACCGGGTCGTCGTCCGGTACAACGCACGGCTGGACGGCCGGCGGGTATCCGTTACACAGCGGGTCTTCTGGATCCGGGGCGGTGACTCGTTCCCGTCTACCGGGGAATGACCGTCGACGGGTCGCCCGGCGTCGCGCGCACCCACCACGGAGACCGCGGCGTCGCCCGGCCGTCACCCGTCGGTCCATCCACATCGGCCGGGTAATGATCCACGGCACTGGTATCCACACATGGACGAGGTCGACGACGGGCTGTTCGTCGGGACACTAAGCGACGCCGGCACGTCGAGGCTGCTCCGTAGGAAGGACGTCTCGGCGGTCGTCTCGCTGACGCACGGGCCGCCGGCGGTCCCCGGCGCAGCCGGCGTCGAGGTCGTGCGCGTCCCGATGACAGACGACGGAATGAGGCGACGTCGCTCCGGGAAGCCGTCGACGCGACACGGTGCCGACTGGCAACTGGCGAGCGGGTGCTCATCTACTGCCCCGCCGGCGCTTCTCGGAGTCCGGCGGTCGCGACCGTCGTCGCGCTCCGCCGCAGCGTCGACCTACAGGCGGCGTTCGAGCAGGTGTCGGACCGCCGACCGGAGACGGATTCGCACGAGTCGCTGGTCCGGCGGGCGGCGACCGTTTACACGGAGACGACCTAATAGTGCATACGACGAAACCCGGCGTGCCGGTCAGGCGGTCGAGACCCGCCAAGTAGTTGCGGAGGTGTACGACCACTTTTCGATCGTCAGCCCGGGGACCGACCCCTGCAGTTGGACGAGGAGGGCGCCGATCTCCTTCGGCGAGAGGTCGACGTCGTCGGCGATGAACTTCCCCTTGACGTAGAGGTCGCCGTCGGTTCGGTCGGCCTCGGCCCGCAGGTAGCGGGCCAGGCGTTCGGCCTTCGGCGACGTGTATGCGGGTTCCGTGCTCATGGATTCAGTTAGGGGAGTGACCGTGACCGATGACTGCACACAGGAGGTTCAGGCCGACGGCACCGCCGATGACGTCCGGCTGCGGGTCGGTCGCGCCAGCGAAGAGGGCCGCGAGGAGCGCGAGCGGCAGCAGGGCCGTAGTCCAGAAGGCGGCTGCCCGGACGCCACCGACGACGACGCGTGCGGTGCTGCTGAGCAGGCGGGACGGGTCGAACGTGGGAAGGGTCTCGCTGGCGGTCGACATGTGGATGCTCGTACTACACCGGTGGGGCCCCCACCCGCATATAAACGGCAGAGCCTTGCGGTCAATTCGGCTCCCTTCGTGCCTTTCACGCCGCCGTCGGGGGTCCGGTGCGGATGTCAGCGACGGTTTCTGAGACGTTTAGACGTTTTACGCGGCGCGCTGTTTCTTTGCCGTCGCTCGAGACCGGGGGTCGCTCCTGGCCGTCGGCGTCCGAGGGGGCAGCCCAGAAATCCGGCGATCGGAGCGGTCGCAGCGTCGGGGCGCACTCTCCGTGCCGTCACCCGGACACCACCAAGTTATATTATGCGGTGGTATCTACGCCGTGTCATGGACGAGATCACGCTCGGGCTCGAGTGGTTTCTCAACCCTGACCACGTTCCGTTCGTCGTCGCGGACGAGCGCGGCTACTACGAGGCCGAGGGCCTCGACGTCGAGCTGTGGGAGCCGCCGGAGCACCACGACACCCTCGAGATGCTGGCCGCCGGCGACCTCGACTACGCCATCACCGAGCCGATCCACCTGGTACCGGAGCGCTCGGCGGGCGTCCCGGTGACGGGAATCGCCCGGTTCCTGCACACCCGGGGGGGCATCCAGTATCCAACCGACCGCGGGTGGGAGTCGCCGGCCGACCTCGAGTCAGGCGTCCGGCTCAACTACCCGGGCGCGCCCGGGCCGGGCGGGCGGCGAATGGTCGCGCACATGGCGCAGGAGGCGGGCGGCGACCTGACGGCCGACGAGATCGAGCCCGTCGACCGGGGGTTCTACCACACCGACGCGCTCGTCGAGGGCGACGCCGACATCGCCTTTCTCGCGTTCTACAACTTCGAGATCGTCGAGAGCCGCCACCGGGGGTTCGACGCCGATCTCTGGGAGCTGGCCGACTACGGCGTTCCCGACTTCAACCAGCTCGTTCTCGCGGCGGCCGACGGGACCGCCGAGGACCGACCGGACGAAGTACGGCGATTCCTCGATGCCACGCGGCGGGGCGTCGCCGACGCCGCCGAGGACGGCGAGGCCGCCGTCGAGCTGTTCTTCGAGCGACACCCCGGACTCCGAGACGACGACCCGGAGCTGATGGACGAGATCGCGGCGGCGACGCGGGAGTTCTTCACGCCCGATCTCTCGCAGGACGTCGAGATGTACCGCGACCTCGTCGGGTTCTGCGAGGAGCTGGAGCTTACCGACGGCCCCGTCGACGTCGACGAGATGGTCGACGAGCGCTTCGTCGGGTAGCGACGCCCTCGGACGCGGGGGCGTTAAGTCCGTCCCGGACCGAGCGAGGCCGTGGTCGTGGTTCGACGGCAGATACCGACGACGGGCGCCGCCGGGGGTGGAGCGTGAGCCGGCTGGGCCGGTCGCTGGTGCTCCGGTTCGACGGGAGCGTCCGCTACGGCCCGGACAACGCCGACCCGCGGGCGGCGGCCGTCGGCTACGTCGTCGAGGAGGCCGCGCCGGTGCTCGAGGGCTGCCGGGAGCTGTCGGCATTCGTCTCGAGCACGCACGTCGAGTTCCGGGCGCTCGTCGCCGGCGCCCGAGCGGTGGCGGAACTGGCCGAGCGCGACCGGGTCAGCGACGTCCACGTCCGCGGAGATTCGGCGGCCGTCATCGAGACGGTCGACCCCTCGCGCCCGACCGGCGTCGGCGGCGACGTCTGCCGCCGCCGCGCCGAGCGCGTCCGGGAACTGCTCGAGCCGGTTCCGACGGTCACGTACCGGCGCGTGCGCCGCGAGAAGAACGATCGAGCGCACGAACTCGCCGTCCGGGCGTACGACCGTCCCGGCAGGGGCTGAGTGTCGCTATCGCTACTCCGGGGTGACCTCCGTCGACTCGCCGTCGCGGACGGCGACGACCTCGCCGTCGAACTCCGTCTCGGCCTGCGAGGCGAGCCGTCGCTCGTCGTCTTCGTGTCTCGGAGAGATGTGCGTAAGCCAGAGCCGTTCACTGCCCGACGTCGCGGCGACCGCTCCCGCCTCCGCGGCGGTCGAGTGCCCGGTCGAACGGGCCCGGTCGGACTGCTCCTCGGCGAACATCGCGTTGTATATCAACAGCGAGGCGCCCGAGGCGGCCTCGACGACCTCGGGAACCGGTCTGGTGTCGCCTGTGTAGACGATCTTCCGCCCGGCGACCGGCTCCGAGAGGACGTCCGCGGGCTCGACGACGTCCCCATCGTCGGCCTCGACGGTCTGGCCGTCCTGCAGCCGGCCGTACTTCGGACCGGGGTCGACGCCGAGCGCCCGCGCCTCCTCGACGAGGAACTCCCGGCTGTCCGTCTCCTGTACGACGAAGCCGTGGGAGTACTCGGTGTACGGCGTCTCGAACGGGCGGATCGCGTATTCGTCCGTCTCGACCGCCGGGCCGTCGGCGGCGTAGCCGTGGACCTCGACCGGGTAGCTGGGCCGGCCGTAGGCCCCCTCGATGGTGTCGACCGCCCGGCCCGTCCGCCCGTCGGGGACGTAGACGTCGAGCGGCCGCTCCCGGTCGTTCATCTCCAGGGCCTGCACGAGCCCCGGCAGGCCGAGCGTATGGTCGGCGTGAAAGTGACTGACGAAGACGGCGTCGACGTCCGGCGAGGCGTCGTACCGCATCAGCCGCTGTCCGGAGCCCTCGCCGCAGTCGAACAGGAGCTCGTCGCCGAACAGATTCAGGTAGACGCAGCTGGTCCCGTACTGCGCGGTCGGGACCCCGCCGCTCGTTCCGACAGCAGTGACGCGCACGTATCGACCTGGGAGCGACGACGACTAAAACGTGCGCACTACGGGACCGTCCGGGCCGGGCGACGGCGCCGGGGCCGCCGGGCCGTCGCCGGTCGTCCGGCGCGTCCCCGACGCAGCGCGGCTACTCCGGCGGGCGAACGACGGCCCCGAGGTCGTGGAGCGTCCGCTTGGTCGCGTACACCCGCTCGCCCCGGTGGTCGACGACGCGGGTGTTGCGCAGCGTCGCCGTGCTCACGTCCGTCGCGCGGAGGGTTGCCCCGGAGAGGTCGGCGCCGGAAAGGTCGACCTCCCGCAGCGTGGCGTCGGTCAGGTCGGCGTCGCCGAGGTCGGTCTCGGCGAGGTCCGCTCCCGTCAGGTCGGCGCCGGCGAGGGAGATGCCACGGAGGTCGGCGCCGGCGAGGGAGGCGTTCCCGAGGTCGGCCCCGGCGACGTAGGCGCCCCGGAGGTCGGCCGTCCCGAGGTCGACGCTCCCGAGGGCGGCCGCCCTGAGGTTCGCCTCGACGAGGTCGGCGTTCTCGAGACGTGCGTTCCGGAGGTCGCTTTCGTAGACGACGGCGTCGGTGAGGTCGGCGCCGGCGAGGGTCGCCTCCGGTAGGGCGGCGTCCGGCGCGTGCGCCCCCGCGAGGTTTGCGTGGGCGAGACGCGAGCCGGTGAGGTCGGCACCCGTCAGGGTCGCGTCCTGGAGGACCGCGTCCCGGAGGTCGGCGTTGTGGGCGCTCGCTTTCAGGAGGTCGGCCCCGGCGAGGTCCGCCCCTCTGAGGTCGGCCCGCGTCAGCGTGCAGAACCGCAGTACCGTCTCCGTCAGCGTGGCGTCGGTGAGGGTGGCGTCGGCGAGGTCCGCGTTCGTCAGCTCGAGCCCGCCCAGGTGAGCCTCCCCCCGGATCAGGCTCTCGTCGACCGGGTGTTCGTCCGCCAGATCGACCATACGGTCAGTCAACGAGCCAGCCGAATCAAGCTTCGGACATCGCAGCACATCGCGGCGTCGGCCCGAGCCGGAGTGACGGCGAGACTCCGGTCGGTGACCGGGAGAGGACCGCCGCTTACCCCTCGAACGCCGCCAGTACGTCGTCGAGGATCATCGTGCCGGTCGCCCGGTCCAGCGGGTCGTTG
Organism: Halobacteriales archaeon QS_8_69_73; assembly: GCA_003022945.1. Taxonomy (GTDB): domain Archaea; phylum Halobacteriota; class Halobacteria; order Halobacteriales; family Haloarculaceae; genus Natronomonas. Next base: position 17,394 of record PXRZ01000049.1, read on the forward strand.
TTGTTGCCACAATGCTCACTCATGACGCACATCGGACAGCCGCGGCGGCGCCGACAGTCGCAGGAGTCGATATACTCGCGAGTCCGGCGGGCCAGCGACTCGAAGTGCTCGTAGATGGCCTTCGAGAAGCCGATGCCGCCGTCGATGCCGTCGTGGACGAACCACGTCGGGCCGGGGATCGTCTCGTGGCCGTGGGACGGCGTCGACAATCCGCCGATGTCGGCGTTGTCGATCATCAGCTCCAGCGGCGCCAGCCCGATGACCCCGTGTTCGGCCGCGTGCAACCCGCCGCCGTAGGTGTACATCGCCTTCGCGTCCGGTACCGCGCCGTCGCGTTCGGCGCGGGCGGTCGGCTCCAGAAGCGGCGCCTCCAGGGCCTCGATCGTTTGCTCGGCGTGACCCTCGGGCAGCGCCACCCACAGCAGTTCGGTCTCGAGGTCGAGCGGCGGCGCCTCGGTCGGAATCGGCCCCTCGACGACCTCGCCGCCGAAGACGTTCCGGACGAGGTACTCGTCGTACCGGATCCGGACGGTCCCCTCCCCGAAATAGAGGCCGTAGTCGCCGGCCAGCGGCGTGTGCTCGCGGACCGACAGGTCCTGGACGCGCTTCGTCGACATAGTCTGGGTGTACTCGTCGGTCGCGACCGTCTCGACGGTGATGACGGGGCGGCGGTCCTCGTCGATGTCGACGACCTGGTACTGCTGGCCGGCGTGGAGGAACAGCGCCCCGACGTGGTAGTCTCGGTAGGCCCGCTCCCGGGCGACGGGGTCGTGGTCGATGTCGCCGTCCCGGCAGACGACGCGGAACTCGGTCGTCCCCGTGCCGTAGATGGACAGCCGACTCTGTGGCCGCCGGTCGCCGTCGTAGGTTACGCCGCCGGCGTCGAGGTCGCCGGCCGGCTCGAGGACGCCGGCGTCCTGCCACATCGAGACCACCTCCCGGAACCGGGTCTCGTCGCCGAGGTACGCCGCGTCGCCGGCCGACAGCGGCCGCTCGGCGGCCGCCGCCAGTACGTGGTCGGCGTAGACGCGGTCATTGTCGACGGAGACGACGGCGTCCTCGACGGTGTCGTCGTCGAAGAGGTAGCCGGGGTTGCGGAAGATGTAGCCGTCCATCGCGTCGGTGCCGCCGACCAGCACGGAGACGGCGTCGCTGACGCCGCGGCCGGCGCGGCCGACCTGCTGCCAGAAGGACTGCTTGGTCCCCGGGTAGCCGGCGGTGACGGTCGCGTCCACCGAGCCGATGTCGATGCCCAGCTCGAGGGCGTTCGTCGTCGGCACGGCGTCGAGATCGGCGCCTTTGAGCTTGTTCTCAACCGCGCGTCGCCGCTTCTTGCCGAGGCCGGCGTGGTACGGCTCGGTCTCGACGTAGGGGTCCAGCGGGTGGTCGGCGGCCGCCCGGACGATCTGTTTGGCGGCGATTTCCGTTCCCTGGCGGGCCGAGCAGAACTGCAGCGTCTGGGTGTCGTGGGCCGCCAGGTGGGCGGTCACCGTCGCCGCCTCGGTCCCGGTCGAGGCGCGGGCGGCCTCGAAGTCCGCGAGCGGGTCGTCGGCCGCCTCGTCGAGGTCGTCGTCCTCCAGCGGCGGCTCCCAGAGGACGATGTCGCGGGCGCCGCGCGGCGAGCCGTCCCGGTCGACGACCGCGAACTCCGCGCCGGTGAGGTTGCTGGCGTGCGTCGCCGGGTTGCCGATGGTTGCCGTCGTCAGCACGAACTGCGGGTCGGCGTCGTAGTACGACAGCAGCCGGCGCAGCCGCCGGAGGATGAACGCCACGTGCGTCCCCGTGACGCCGCTGTGTCGCCGTCGTAGACGCCGATCGTCGCGTCGACGTCCCAATTCCCGCGGAGCTTGTCGTTCAGCGTCCGCTCCTGGTCGCGGGCCAGCGCCTTCATCGGGAACAGACACAGCGCGGTGCTTTCGGGGTTCGCCAGGTGGTTCCGCGCCATCTGCAGCGCGTAGATCCATGTCTTCCCCGACGACGTCGACGTCGTGACGACGACGTCGTCGCCGTCGGCCAGCCGCTGGAGCCCCGCCGCTTGGTGGGAGAACAGCTCCCGGTCTACCCGGTCGGCCAGCGCCGGTCGCAGCACCTCGTCGGCCGGCACCGTCGACGCCTCCCGTGCCGGGACGTCCTCGGCGTGACTGACCTGCTCCCGGTAGTCGGGGTAGCTATCCGCCAGCGCCTCCCGGTTCAGCACCCCGTCGGCGACGGTGCCGCCGCTGTCGTCGCCGCCGTCGGTCAGCAGCCGGCCGCCGGCCGGCCGGTCGTCGGTCGTCGTCTCGGCACGGTCGCCCCCGGTCGGCGCCGGGTCGGAACTGTCGTGTGATCGCATCGTCATGAGAAATCGGAGAGTGCACCCTGCGTGCCGGCGGCGTCGTCGCCCGTCGGGTCCGGCTGGTGGCCGTCGGACAGCCCGCGGGCGGCGTCGTCGAGCGCCTCGTAGATGACCGCGAGCGCCCGGACGTCGTCCTCGCAGTACGCCTCCAGCCGCCGCCAGTCCGGTCCGTCGACGGCCGCGGGGTCGGCCGCCGCCTCGAAGGCCCGGCGGTAGTCGTTGTAGACGGCCGCCACGGTCGCGCCGTCGAGGCCCGTCGTCGCCGGCGTCCAGCCGAGCCCCTCGGCGACGGCCTCCAGCTCGTCGGTCCGGCCCGGCAGCGCCGCGTTCCCGCCGTTCTGCCTGCGGGCCCACCACAGCGGGTCGAAGGTGTAGAGCCCCTCCCACAGGTCGGCGTACTCGGGGTGGTGCCGGCGGATCTGCGTCTCGAGAACGGGAAAGTCGAAGCGGTAGCCGTTCCAGGCGACGAGCGGCCGGCCGCCGGCGTTGGCGTCCAGCCACGCGAGAAACGCCTCGAGGTGGTCGGTCGTCCCCGGTGCCCCCTCCGTGAACGGCATGTACCGACCCTCGGAGCCGCCGGTCAGCACGCCGACCAGCCAGACGACGGACGGTTCGAGCCCGTCGGTTTCGATGTCGACGAAGATGGGCTCCCGGTTCGGCAGCGAGTCGTCGCCCGTCGGCACGACCCGTCCCTCGGCGCGGGCGGTCGCCGCCGCCCGTACTCTCGACGCGACGGTCGGGCCGATGCCGTCGAGGGCCGCCAGCTCCCGGGTCGGGGCGTCGGCGACGGCCTCGACGGTCCGGTAGCCGGCCCGTCGGAGCGTCTCCGCGCGCGTCTCGCCGACGCCGTCGAGCCCGGTCAGCCCGAAGTCGTCCGGCGACAGTGCGGTCGTGTCCGCGGCGCCGTTCAGGTAGACCTCGACGACGGCGGCGTCGGGCTGGTCGCCGGCGCCGACGCCGAGCGTCGCCTCGGTCCGCCCGACGCCGACCAGCGACAGCGTCCGCCCGCCGGCCGTCGCGGTCGTCCGGAAACCCGCCCGGAGCCGCGTCGAACAGTGGACGGTCCCGTCGGGCAACTCCGGCGGCAGAGCCTCGGCGTACGCCGACAGGCCGTCGACCGCCGTCGTCCGGCGGTAGGGGTCGACGTCCAGCGTCAGCCGGTCGGTGAGGCAAACGACCTGCTTCGCGTCGGCGGGGTCGGTCGGCAGGTCGACCGGACGGCCGGTCGTCGAAGGGACGCTCATCACGTGTCGCGAGCCGTCGCCGACGGTCGTCGCGTGCGGCGGCCGGCCGGTGCCGGGTATCAGCACATCGGCGTCGACGTCCCGGGCGAGACCGGCCCGGACGACCGGCGTCTGCGGGCCCACCCCGACGACCGCGTCGGGCGCCGTCGCCGACAGGAGGCGGCGCATCGACGGGCCCGGGGTGTCGGCGACCGCACGGCCGGTCAGCGAGAGCAGCCGCACCGGGTCGGCGTCGGGCGGCGGCAGGACGGAACGGGAACCTTCGGCCACATCCGTACCAGCCGAGTGCGGCGCATAAACACTTCGACGGCCCTGCCGGCCCCGAGCGAGCCGCCGCTCCGTCGGCCTTGCGGGTCGCATCGCCGTCAGGACGCCACGGCCCGCAGCTCTCGGTACCACTTCGGAGCGGTACGGTCGGCTCACGGCAACCGGCTGGTCGGGCGGGGTGCTCCCGGGAGTACGAACGTCCTGTCGGTCGTACCGAACTCGGTTCGGGTCGCCGACCGCTCGCCGTTCGACGGCCCGCCGGCGACGACGGCGCCCGTCGCCGCGCCGAGTCAGGCGAGGACGTCCGCCATATCGGTAGTGCCCGGTAGCCGCGCTCGCTCCCGACGTCGTCGGGTTCCATCGGTTCCACGCTCGCCGGCGCGCTCGAACGGATCCATGATTGACGTACGTGGCCGACCGGAGCGCACGTCACACGAACGTATCACGTACATCTACGCGACGCGGTCGACGGTCCCGCCGACCGCACGCGAGCCGGCAACCGCCCCGACGGACGCGACGGAGGTCGCCACGCCCCGAACGCCGGCGTCGTTCCGTATTCGTGTCACTTAATTGCCGCGCGCGCGTGTATAACAGCAATGAGGTCCGAGGGCGGTACGTTCGACGAGAGGCAGGCAAAAACCGGCGACCACGACGGGGCGACCGGCAGTCTCGAGCGCGACGGCGCGGGTCGAGTGGGTCGTCGCGAGTTCCTGGCGGCCGGCGGGACGGCGGCGACCCTGGCGGTCGCCGGCTGTGCCGGCGGCGGCGACGGCGGCTCGCTGACGGTCTCGACGTGGAGCGGTGCCAACGAGGAGGTGTTCCGGGAGACGATCAGGCCGATGTACGAGGAGCGGACGGGCAACGACCTCGAGGTCGTCGGCAGCTGGACGAACATCCTCGGGCAGCTCCGTCAGTCGCCGTCGGACGACCCGCCGTTCGACCTGACCGTCGGCAGCAGCCGCGATCACTACCTCGGCACGCAGGACGAGCTGTGGGAGCCGATCCGGTACGAGAACGTTCCGAACGCCGAGACGATCAAGCCCGCCGTCCAGGGCAACCTCGACAGCGACCTGGGGGTGCCGGTCGCCTACGGCATCATGGGTTACGCCTACGACGCCGACGCGGTCGACTTCAACGCGGTGATCATGGGCGCCATCGCCGCCGACGAGGCACCGATGGCCGAGGAGATGTACGACGAGGACCAGCGCGACGCCATCTTCGACACCCTATCGGAGATGCCGGTGGCGAAGTTCTACGAGGGCGCCGAGGACATGTGGACGTCGATGAACGGCGGGATCGCCGACGCGGGGCAGTACTTCTACGCCTACAGCCGCCGACGGGACGAGAACGACCCCGAGCTGAACGTCGGCTTTCACGTCCCCGACCGGACGCTCGGCTACGTCGACCACTACCAGGTCGCCCGCGGCAGCAGCAACCGCCAGCAGGCCGAGGAGTTCATCGACTTCCTGCTGGACGAGGAGGTCCAGACGGCCTACGCCGAGGCGTTCAACCTCGGGATGGCGAACGAGAACGCCGACCACCCCGAAGCGACGCGTGAGGAGGTCCCGATCGAAAACGACGAGCTGGACGAGGGCATCGTGTTCAAGCAGTACAGCCGGGTCGCCGAGGTCGCCCCCGACCTCGACGAGCGGTTCAAAGAGTTCCAGAACCAGTTCTGACCGTCGTCGACGACCCACCACACACCACATGAGCTCAATCGGAACCGCGGGCGCTCGGCGAGACGCGACGGGCCGGTCGACGACCGCCGGGATGGGCCGGACGCCGACGGCTGCGGCCCCGGCCTCGACCCCGGACGGCGCCGCGGGTGGTGCGTCGTGACGGGGGTGGTCGACCTCGACGGAATCCGGGTCACGTACGGCGACGTGACGGCCGTCGAGGAGCTGTCGCTGTCGGTGCGGGACGGGGAGCTGTTCTGTCTGCTCGGGCCGTCCGGCTGCGGCAAGACGACGACCCTGCGGGCGGTCGCCGGCTTCGAGTCGCCGGCCGCCGGCCGGGTCGTCCTCGACGGCCGAGACGTGACCGGTCTCGCCCCGTACGACCGCGGCTGTGCGACGGTGTTCCAGGACTGGGCGCTGTTCCCGAACAAGACCGTCGCCGAGAACGTCGCATTCGGGCCGAAGATGGCCGGCGTCCCGGCCGAGCAGCGGCGGGAGCGGGCCCGCGAGCAGCTGGCGGCCGTCGAGATGACCGACCACGCCGACGACCCCCCGGGGCTGGAGATAAAGAAGATCCAGGAGCGGCTGGAGACGCCGATGCTGTACGTCACGCACGACCAGGAGGAGGCGTTCACCCTCGCCGACCGCATCGGGATCATGAACGACGGCGAGTTGGTCCAGGTCGGCGCCCCGAGGACGGTGTACGACGACCCCGTCGACCGGTTCGTCGAGGCGTTTCTCGGCAGCACCAACTTCCTGTCGGGACGGGTGGTCGCCGGCACCGGCACCGGCGCCAGCGTCGGGGCCGACGCCGTCGCCGTCGAGTTCCCGGCTGCGGGGCTCCAGGCTCCGGTTCCGGCCGACGACGACCTCGCCATTGGCGACGACGTGACGGCGTCGGTCCGGCCGGAGGTCGTCGACCTCGCGCCGGCGGTCGACGGAGCGGCCGCGAGCACCGACGGCGGTGCGGCGTCGGAGCCGGACGTCACCGGCCACGCCGACGGCCGCGCGATTCTCGCCGGGACCGTCTCGGAGGTCGTCTACCGCGGGTCGAACGTCCGGCACCACGTGGCCGTCGGCGACGGCGCGGAGCTGTTCGTCGAGCGGCCGGTGACCGACGCGCCTGGCCTGGCAGCGGGCGACGCGGCGCGGCTGTCGTGGGACGTCACCGACGCCTACTACTTCGGGCCCGACGGCGCCCGGATCCGGCTGTGAGCGACGCCGACGCGGTCGAGGAGGGCCGACCCTCGAGGCCCGCGCTGCCGTCACCGCCGGCGGTCACGCGGACGCGGCTCCTGTTGGCGCCGCTGGTACTGTTCGACCTGCTGGCGTTCGTCGTCCCGATGGGCTATCTGCTGCGGGTGAGCCTCTCGGAGCGGTCGACGGGGCAGGCGCTGGTCCGGGGGACGTGGTCGGTCGACGGCTACCGGTTCCTGCTGGAGTCGTCGCTGCTGCGGCGGGTGTTCGTCTTCACCGTACTGTTCGCCGTCGTCGCGACGCTGCTGGCGGTCGGGCTCGGGACGGCCTACGCCTACGCCGCCTGGCGAGCCTCGGGAGCCGTCCGGACGGTGCTTCTGGCCGGCATCGTGATGTCGATGTTCACGACGCTGGTGGTGAAGCTGTTCGCCGCGCTCGTCGTCTTCTCGCCGAGCGGCGTCGTCAACGACGCGCTGGTTGCGTCGGGGCTGGTCGGAACGCCGCTGCGGCTGATCAATAACAAGATCGGACTGGTGATCGGACAGCTGTACGTCGTGCTACCGTACATGGTACTGTCGGTGTATTCGGTGCTGACGAGCCTCGACGAACACCTCGTCGAGGCCGCAAACGACCTCGGGGCGACGCCGGCCCGGGCGGCCCGCGAGGTGGTCCTGCCGCACGCCGTCCCGGGGATGGCCGTCGGCGGCGTCATCGCCTTCGCCTGGAGCGCCGGCGCCTTCGCCGCGCCGGCGCTGCTCGGCTCGGCGTCGGAGCTGACCGTCGCCGTGGAGGTCCAGAACCGTCTCACGAGCTTCGAGTACCCGGTCGCGGCCGCCCTCTCGGTCGTGCTGACGGTGGTCGTACTCGTCGTGCTCGCGGCCGGGCTGTACGGACTGCGCCGCCGCGGCGGAGGGAACGATGTCTGACTCGACCCCGCGGACCGACGGCGGGACCGAAACCGGGACCGGCAAGGCACCGGCGGCCGGCCGCCGACTGGTTGGCGGCGCCGCCGTCGGCCGGTGGCTGTTTCGCGCCGGCGTCGGCGCCGTCTTCGCGTTCCTGCTGGCGCCTATCGCCGTGGTCGTTGCGACGTCGTTCGCCGAGACGGGGTCGCTGACGTTCCCACCGAAGGGGCTGTCGCTGCAGTGGTACGGGGAGTTCCTCGGCAGCTCCCGGTGGCGGCGGGCGGCACTGAACAGCCTCATCGCGGCCGGCGGAACGACGGTGCTGGCGACGGTCGCCGGGACGACGGCGGCCCTCGGCGTGAGCGACCTCGGCGGCAGTCGCGAGGCGGCCGTTCTCGGGCTGGCGGTGCTACCGCTTCTGGTCCCTGGCGTCGTCCTCGGCAGTTCGCTTCTGGTCTTTCTCGGGGAGTTCGACCTCCAGCAGACGTACACGGCCGTCGTCGCGGCGCACTCGCTGTGGGCGACGCCGCTGGCGTTCTCGGTCGTCCGGGCGGCGCTGTCGCGGTTCGACCCACGACTACGCGAGGCGGCGCTCGATCTCGGGGCCAGCCCGTTCCGGGCGTTCTTCGAGGTCGTCGCGCCGAACATCCGATCGGGGCTGTTCGCGGCGGCGCTGATCGCCTTCGTCGTCAGCCTCCAGGAGTTCATCATGACGCTGTTCGTCTCCGGGCCGGACACCCGCACGGTGCCGGTGCTGGCCTGGAACTCCCTGCGCGGCAGCCTCGATCCGCTCGTGAGCGTCGTCTCGACGCTGCTGGTGGCCGCCGTCGTCGTCGCGGTGGCCGTCGGCGCCGCGGTCGCCGGCCTCGAGCGGCTCGCGACGGACACCTGATACTGTCGGCTGTAACCGCATCGACGGTCGTATCCAAAGTACGGCGTTGCGGAGCGTACCCACCGCGAGCTCTCGGTGCAGTCATCATGAAACTACGGCCGACAGTACGAGGGCGTCGCCCACCGGATCGGCGACCCACGCTGATCGCCCGCCGCCCGGCGAATGTTCGCCCGCCGCCCTCGGCCGCGAGAAGACACTTATTCTTGGCTGCCGTCCGGAGTCTCATGGCCGCTGCCGCGTCGCTGTTCGTCCTCCTCTCGGTCGTCGGCAGCACCGCCGTCGGCCTCGACGCACGGAAGAACAGCTCACAGAGCGCACTCCTGTGGGCCCTGGCGGTTCTCCTCGGGTCGGTGCCGATACTGCTCGTGTACGTCCTTCTCGGCCGCGACGCGACGGACGACCCGACCCCCGAATCGGCCTCGGAATCCGACCTCGTCGAGTGCCCGAACTGCCACGCCATCGAGGAGCCGACCGCCTCCGTCTGTCGGTTCTGCGACGAACCGATCCGAACGCCCGACGGGCCCGACCGCGGCTCGCCCGGCGACGACGTCGAATCCCCCGGGTGAGGTCGGCTCCCGGGTCGTCCCACAATCCGTGGAAACGGGGTATGGAGCCCTCTGGCGGGGCAACCGTACAGCTCTAAGAGCGGCCTCGGTACTCGCGACCTGCAGTCCGTCCACCAGTCACGACCGGAGGGTGGAGACGGATCGACAGAGACGTTAGCCGTCGAGAAGCGGGGAGTCCTCGAACGTTTCGCGATCGGGACGCTCGTCTTCGAGGTGGCGTGCGGACTGGAGCTGTGAGTTCACCAGCGTGTTTACCTGCTCTCCCCAGTCCTCGTCGGGATGCGTTCGGACGTACGCTGCCCACTCGCGGATTTGGCGGAGCCGATTCTCGCGGTTGCGGGCGTGTTTGTCATCACGATTCTCTGAGTTGTTCGTACTCATTCTCAACCCCGAGTTTCGTGACGTATCCTTCGAGTGCAGTCGTATTAAGGCTTGGTCCCGCGACTTCGTGGAGATAGAGCGCGTCCTCGTAGTCCTTCTGGGCACCCATATCGAGCTTGTAGGCAATCTGGAACTCCAGCGAGCCGACACGGAGGGCTTCCCCGCCGAGACGGACGGAGATGGCGTTCTCGAGCGAGATGCGGTCGGACTCGTCGGACGCGAATTTGAGCTCGACGTTTGGAACCCGGTGTCCCTCTTCGGCGATACGGGCCGGTAGGTCGTCGGCCAACGTTTCATGTAGGTCGCCGAGTGGCATCGCCGAGCCCCAGTAGCCCGCCTTCCGGAGTCGCTTCGCCAGCTCATCGGCCGTTTCCTCGTCGAACCGTTCCGTGATCACGTCGATGTCCTCGGTCGCACGCGAGCGACCGAACAACACGGCCACGTAACCGCTCACAATGACGTACTCGATACCGACATTGTCGAGAAGACCACCGGCATCTAGCATCAGTCTGTCGAGGTCACTGGGTGGTTTGTCGATGACGACCCCATCCTTGGTGAACTCCATGCGTTGATGACCTGTGCGTCTGCTATCCTTATATGCGCGGGGAACCCGCCGGTCCCTGTCGAGGAGACGAGCGGGAAAACACGGCAGCTCGTTCGCGCAAGTGATGCAAGACTAATCAGTCCCCCGATATTTTCCTCGACGGCCTCACGTTTTGCTCTGCCCGCCCAGCGGTGCCCGATTAGATCTGCACATATCATGGCAACGATCAGACCACCGCAGAGACGCCGTTGGCCGTCGAAACGGATGTCTCCGCACTCACGACTCGAGACGTATCAATATCTCAGTACGTCTCGACGTCGACTCCGAGCGTCGTGAAGTCCTCGACGTCGTCGGTGAGGACGGGTTCGTCGTAGACGTCGGAGACTGCCGCAACCATCGGATCGACCTTGTCGATGCCGCTTTCGCCGTCGGCTCGCTGGTCCGCTCGTGCGAGGAGTTGTCCAGCGCGGTGAGCGATCGTCTCGTCCTGCTCGACGACCGGATACATTCGAAGCGCGTTCCCGACGTTCCGCCGTTCGTCCTCGTCGCCGAACTCGGCACCGTACGAGAGCTCCACGACGACCGGTGACGGAACCCGCTGGACGGTGTTCGCCTCCGAGAGTTCGGTGCCTCTCTCGAAGGCACCCTCGTGACCGTCGAAGAGATCGATCAGAAACGACGTATCGAGGATCACTTGAACCGCTCCCGGAGTTCGTGTTTCGCTTCGGTATCAGTCTCGTGCGTGCTTTCGAGACGATCCCGCATGGCCGTCGCCGTTTCCGACGAGAGTATCCCGGCGACATCCTCGGGACGAGGTCCCCCGATGAGCCGGCGGAGCGTCTCCTCCATCGTCTCGTCTTCGCGCTTGTGCGCCGTCACGAATTCGTGGAACTCCTCGGAGATACGGACCGACTTGCTCATATACCGTATATTCGGGTATACGCACCTATCAACTTTCGGCTATTGTTCGGGAGTATCGTTCTCTCTGTCAGGCGACCGTCTTCGGTCCAGCGCGGCGGGCGGGGGTCGAGCTGACCGGGACCTGCGCCTATTGTGGCAACAACTGATACGCTCGGAGACACCGTTTACCGTCAAAATAGACGGCTTGATACTTACAATCACAATCTATCTATATAAAGCATCATTAGCGACTGAATCGAGTCAGGAATAATACGTTACTATGGATAATACAGAACGACCCGAACGCCTGCTATCCGATGCTGATGCCGCCGAGATATTAAGGCGGATGGAAGAGGACTTGAAGTGGGCGCTAGTGAAGTGTGTGAGAATAGCGGTTGAAGATGATGAGAAAGAGTACAAGCACAAGATCGTTGAGGTTGAGATACCCAATCGCGAGCAGGGTGAGGTTGTCGAGACAATAGACACAGACGGGAATCCCAATACAGAGAGCGAGGCACTATATGAGGTCTCGCAGAATTATCTTGAGAGGGTATCCCCGTGTTTGCGCCTATGACCTACGAGAACGAGGACGGTGAAACGGTACATGCTGACGGTGAGATAATGGTCAAACCGGGAACCATGGAATTCATTCCGGCTTCCGTTGACGAACTCCCGGGTTTGTTTCACTGTGACCTGGAGATGCTAACTGACCTGCCGGTTCACAGTGAGGAGTAGGATCGATGGCTGAGCGAACGTCTTAGTCCTACTGTTCCGAAATTTTGAACCAGAGCAATTTGGAATTCCTCACGCTTAGAGCGACGCCTACTTACTAACTAGTTTATCGTGGTTACGGAATATTGACAAGATCCTGAGTGAGCAGTCAGTAGTTCATGCTCAGAGCGACCAGCGTTCAATAAGCTCATTTGTCAACTCTCTTGTATGCTCATTGATATCCTCACTTGTCCAGTCATCATACCTTGCTACATTTTCAGCAATTTTTACATCTGAATCGGAGTACGTCCTCTTCTTCGACGCGAACGATGTCTCCTCAATCGACGCGTGGTCGCCGTCAAGTAACAGAGTGAGGTTACCGATGAGGTTTTTCTGCTGTTCGAATCGGCCGTCGTCCAATTTCTTACGCCACTCTCGGTACTCCGGCTTCTCGTACGTCCGGCGTGGGGCAATATGTTCAACGTGTAGGTTGTCCAGTTCCATTCGCCACGGACCACGTCGCTCTTCTTCTATGCTGACCAGTGTCAGCGTGGTTCGGAACTGCCATGAGCCAAGGACGCTCATTCCGTTCGCTTTTAGATATTCCTCTATCTCACCATCTGTCGGGGTGTACTCCCTAATAGCCTCACGGAGCTTTTCTCGAATTTCGTTTTCATCTTCCGTCTGCTGAACCTCTGCCGACGTGCTATAAATAGCATCCCGCATATCTGCGGACGACATTGAACTCAACTGCATCCGCATCGCCAGAATTGAAGCGAGCCTGAAGTTCTCCTTTAGCAAGATTTCTCTGTTGATGTTGTTATAGATGGCGAGCGACAGAACCTCAGAATGCGTAGAGGCAGAGTTGAGGTACTGCAGATGACGGATAGCATCGTCAGGGATGTCTTGACCCTCTACTTCGTAACTGTCACTGGTGATCTGAAGATAGATATCGACCTGTCGTTTGAACCACTGGACGAAATCGTACACGTCGTCGTAGTTCTCCAGAACTTTCTCGAAGTATCGATACAGCTCGCTCTTGTCTATCTGCCGTGGAGTCGGGACGTCCGAATTGATGAGAATCTGTGTCATCGGACGACGAATACGAAGCCGTCGCTGGAATCTTGGACCGCCTAAGTTGTCTTCAAGCAATTCGTAGGTGTAGTCCCATACACGGGTGATTTCACGAGCCCTTCTCAAATCATCTATGTCATCGGCTTCACCGTGAATCCGCGCCTTCGCAAGAATCTGTGGTGAGACGTCTTTCCCACGCTCATTCTGCGACTGAAAGATAGCGTACGCAAGACTGGAATCTGTAGCCTTCGTCTCAACCACCTTCAGGAAGTCACAAATATCGTCGAGCAGACCTTCTATTTCCTCTCCATCGAGACCGCTGATTTCAGTGACATAGTAATCGTAAGCGTTCCGGACTCGTCCATTTGCCTCCTCAATATCACCTTGTCATAACTTATCGAACTCTTCTTTCGTGTCCTCGTCCGCAAGTTCTACTTTCGACTCAGGACTCCCGCCTCTGTTTACCTCCAGAATATCCTTCATCCGCACATCGTTTAATCCTCCATCCTCATTGACATCAAAGTCACCTACATCACGAATCGCCATCGCAAGAATCGAGATAGTCACTATCCGCTGTTGACCGTCCACAATCTCGTACGTTCGTCCCGTGTCCTTCTCAAGTAGAATGATATTACCGAGGTAGTGCTGGTTGACTTGGTCACCAATACGATTTACATCCGTCCACAGGTCTCGCCAGTGCTTCTTTTACCACTCATATCCCCGTTGATACTCAGGTACGGCAAAGATAGCACCCCTCTTATCCCCGAGAAGGTCTCTGACCTTCTTATAACGTGCCCGCATAACATGACCAAACGAAAGGACGAATTATAAATATAATTGAGAGCTTCTCGATTGATACTAATTTCATCAGAGGATACGACCTCTAAGTTAGGAGCACCGCTCGCGTAATTCTGTTATAAGGAGAATAATGCTCCGTAATCACAGACACTTGAATATCGACTTTGGATTGACATAGATGCATATTTTTATTTTAATTTCAAATCGTCTCCACTCCCTGCACCCGCAATTAAAAGTCGGAATTGAGCTATGACAGCCGATTAGATATATTCAGGGTACGCCCGACGCTATTGCATCTTCGTCTGCTCGGAACCCCTGTAGTAATGTTTACCAAGCACGTCCATGGCCCACATTCATCAAGTCACCAATGACCTTCTCTGGGATATCGATGAGTAACTACGCCTATGTGACGCCTCAGAGTGTACTCTATTCGATCGTAAATGACGACTGTCCTCTTCAAAGTGACAGACACGATTCTCCCACGTCCATTCGCTTCTCCTTGCAAACCTATGGATAGAAAGCCGGCCTCGGCACTCATAGGGCTCGTCACCGCCGGGTGCCTACGCCGGCTCGGCCCGGTAGGTCGTCATCGGCCGTTCGTCCGTAGGCGCTCCCGTGTCAAATCGCTTCGGCCCGCCCGCCGTAGCGGTGCCCGCGGCGCCGCGCGGCTCACAATTCGATCTGGCGCAGGTCGTGCTCCAGCCCCGCGACGTGGTCGTTGTACGCGTCGACGAAGCCGCCGAACCGGGGGGCGTACTCGCGAAGGTCCGTCGCCGACGGCGGGCCGTACTGCGAGACGAGGTAGACGCCGCCGGAGCCGCCGACGCGGAGGTACGAGACGTCGTCCCCGTCCCACTTCAGCTCCCAGCGCGTGCCGTCGACCCGCGCGGCGTAGCTGCCGTACTCGGAGGACTCACAGCGACGGAGCTCCCGCGCCATCGTCTCACAGCAGCGCTCGATGGTTTCGAGAATACGGTCCCGTTCGGCGGCGATGCCGTCGGTCGACTCGACGGGCGCACCGGACGCCTCGGCGCCGTCGAGGATCCCCGCCAGCGAGTCGACGTACTCGTTGTAGGCCTCGAGAAACGCCCCGTAGTCGTCCAGCGCCGCCGCGAGCGGCTCCGGGTCGGCGGCCGCCTGCGTCGAAACCACGTACGTCTCGCCGCCGCCGCGCGGCTCGTAGCGGAGGTACTCGACGTCGCCGGCCTCGTAGCTGAGCGTCCACTCGCCGCGGTCGGTGGTGAACGAGCGGCTGCCGTAGTCGCCGCCCTGCAGCCTGGCGAGACCGTACGCCACCCGGCCGGCGTGGTCGCGGACCGCCGCGAGCACCTCGCTGCGCCGCTCGGCGACCGCGCTCGCGTCGGCCAACTCGACATCCAGGTTTGCCAACGAACCCATATCGTATCGACGCCGCCGACGGGGATAATCACCCCGATGGGCCACGGTCCGGCGGGTCTTCGAACGGGTCCGGTCACCCGAACGCCTTACCGGCGACCGCACGACCGGTCGCGCTCGACGGCTCCGGCGTCGGACGTCGCCGGGAGCAGCCGCGAACTCGGGGTCGTCGTCGACCGCCCGTCGCTACGGCGGCGGGCCAAGTGCGTTGTCACTCCTCGTCGCCGGACTCGACCAGCCCGAGTTCCTCGCCGACGCCGAGGACGTCCAGCTGTCGGAGGAACTCGTCGTCGGTGGGGTCCAGCGGCAGGTCGGCGTTTTCGAGATCCAGCAGCATTTGGTCGTCGCCGGTGTCGACCAGCAGGTCGCCGTCGGCGACCTCGCCGACGATGTCGTCGCTGGACTCGACGGCGTCTTGGAGCAGTTCGCCCAGCGACTGGCCGGTCTCCTGGGCCTCCTGTAGCAGGTCGACGACGACGTCCGGCGCCGAGGAGGGGTCCTCGACGGCCTGCTGGAGCAGCTCGCCGAGCGTCTGTCCGGTGTCCTGGAGTTCGGACTGCAGCTCCTCGAAGAGTTCTTCGGCATCCGTCATGATAGGCGCCAAATCGTCCCCCACCGACATAGGCATGATGGTCGGCCGGCGGCCTCGCTTTCTCCGGCGGTGCCGGCGTCCGGCCCGCGGCGGCGGCCTCGCTGTCGGGCGATCATTTCGGCGACGGCTCCAGAGGTAATCGTAACCGCTCCGGCCATAGAGGTACGCGTACGTCGGTACGTACCACACACCGGCGTCTGGAGTGCGGCTTCGAGGCGGTGGCGGGCACCGGCGAGTGGGCGGCCGTCGAGCACCCGCCGCTAGGCGAGCTCACGCGGCGTCCGGAGTGCGACAGCGCGAACGCACGGACGCCGTAGCCGGGCGGGGTGGGCTTTTGTTCGGCCGGAGCGTGGGGCCGACATGGTCGACGAGGAGACGACCGAGCGCATCGTCGAGGTGCTGGACGAGGCCGACGAGCCGCTGACGGCCGGGGAGGTCCAGCGTCGCATCGCCACGCAGAGCCGCGACGTGACGACGGGCGTGATACGCGACGCCTGCGGCGAGTTGGTCGACGCCGGTCGCGCCGAGGCGACCGACGACCTGCCGCCGGCCTACCGGCTCCTCGAGTAGGAGCGACTGCTGGACGGGGAGTCGCGGGCGCGAGCGCGGGCAGTCGCGGCCACGGTCGGTTTGACCTCCTCCCACGGCTGAAGCCGTTGGATTCCTCACGCGGTGGGCAACCCGGTGTTGCCGCACCCGGAGGCAAGATTCCCCACGTCGTCGTGGGTACTCCGGTCTGCGGGTTCCGCTTCGGCCCCTCGAGTGGGTCTGGTGTGGTTGCCCTCCCGGGGTATCCGCTCGCGGCAACCCCGCTTCGTCTCGGCGACGACACGGTGGTTCCACCGTCGTGTTCTCTCGGGTGGCCGGCGGGCCGGGCCATCGGCCCCACCGCCGTTTCAGTCTCAGGTAGCGGTGGCAAGTGCGGGCGGGCTCGCTTTTTGCTGACGGAGACACCCATCCAACTCCACGTTTCCCGACTTGCTTGCCGCGTTATACCACACCCGGCAGAATAAAATATGGGGATTGCAGCCACGCTAAAGCAGCGGAAGGCAGCACTATGTTGTCGCTCGCACCCACCCGTGAACGGGTGGGCTTCCGCTCGCTACGTGTCAGTCGCCGTCGACCCGGTCGCGCGCGGCGGCGACGACCAGCGGCAGCGTGATGGTCGCGTCGGCGTAGACGGAGACGCTGCGGGCGTCCCGCTCGAGTTTGCCCCACGAGCGGGCCTCGTCCAGCGTCGCCCCCGAGAGCCCGCCGGTCTGCGGCGGGTCCATCGTCAGCTGGACCGCGTAGTCGTAGGCCCCCGGCGTCACCAGCATCGTCTGCAGGACGTAGTTCTTCGGAACGCCGCCGCCGACGACGATGGCGGCCGTCGAGTCCGCCTCGTAGGCCAGGTCGTTCAGCGGCGACATGTCGGCCAGGGCGTCCAGGGAGAAGCCCGACACCTGCGAGCGGAGCCACGCCTGCAGCCCGAGCACGGAGTCCTGGACGGCCGGCACGTGGATCGGGACGTCGTGTTCGAAGGCCGCGGCGGCGATGCCGGCGTCCTCGTCGACGCCCTCGCGGTCGTTGCTCTTCGAACAGCGCGAAGTGCTCCTGCGGCAGATAGACGTTGTAGATGCGGTCGACGCCCTCCTCGCGCAGCCGCTCGTCGAACGCCCGGTCGTCGAGGGCGGGGTGGTCCTCGCGGCCGTGGTGGTGTTTGCCGCCGATCGCCTCGATGGTGTCGTGGGTCAGCGTCGCGCCCGTCGTCACCAGCGCGTCGACGTAGCCGTCCCGGATCAGGTCGGCGACGACGGCCCGCATTCCGGCCGGCACCATCGCGCCCGCCAGCCCGATGAAGGTCGTCGCCTCGCCGTCGAGTATCTCGCCGGTCACCGCGACGGCCTCGTGGAGGTCGGCGGCGCCGATACCGGCCTTGCCGTACTCGGCGGCCAACTCGGCGACGGTCATCCCCGCCGAGACGCTCGCGTGCTCGACCGGGTCGTGTCCGAACTCCTCGCGCCCTGGTGCGTCGTCATCGTCGTCGCCGTGGCTCATTGCCGGCACATGGGACAGCGCGCGCTTCAAGGACGCGGTTCCGGCGGCGCCAGGGTGTCCGGCGTCGCGGGGCCGGTCACGCCGGCGGCAACCGCACCCGGACGCCGTCGTCGAGGGGGTCGACGCTCCCCCCGGCGTACCAGACGTGCCAGTAGACGTTCCAGACGCCGAGTCCCTGTGCGTGCCGCACCTGGTCGAGTTCGATGTCGCCGGTGAGCACCTCCCGCTCGGCGGCCGGAAGGGCGCAGTCGTCGGCGGTGATCGTCAGGATCGCGTCGTCGGCCTGTACCTCGACGTGGAGCGTCGGTCGGTCGGCATTGGCGTGCGACAGTATCAGTTCCAGCAGGTCGGCCAGCGCCTCGTGCAGCGACGCTAGCCCGGCCACCGGGACCGACCCCGACTCCGGTCGTCGGACGCTGAGCTCCGCTTCCGGATGGCCCTGCTCGACGGCTTGGACCGCGCGGTCGAGGTACACGAGGAGGTCGACGGACCGCGGGTCGGGCTCCTCGCCGATCAGCTCGTGGACGTCCCGGGCCGTCTCGGCGGTCTCGTTGAGCTCGTCGGCCGCCTCGACGATGGTCTCGCCGGCCGACCGGAGCCGGTCGTCGTCGCGATCGGCGACCAGCGTCGCGTGCCCGCGGACGGTGTTCAGCTTGTTGCGGATGTTGTGCCGGAGAAAGCGGTTCGTCACCCGAAGCTGCTGTTCCCGCTGTGCGAGGCGGGTGATGTCCCGGCCCTCCGGGATGAGCAGGTCCACCTCGCCGCGGTCGTCGGTCACCGGTCGGACCGAGAAGTCGATGATCGCGTCGCGGTCGGCGCCCTGGACGGTGATCCGGTCCCGGAAGAACTCCCCGCCGCGTGCGGTTGCGACGGCCTCCCGGGCGACCTCGCGGGTCGTCTCCTCGGGTTCGAACCAATAGGCGTCCCACAGCTTCTGGCCGACCAGCTCCGCGGCGGGGCGGCCGGCGAACTCCGCGGCCGTCTCGTTGACCTCCAGCAACGTCCCGTCGGGCGACATCAGCCCCGTGAACTGGTAGGTGTTGTCGAAGACGGCCTCGAAGCGCCGCCGGCGGGCCCGCCGGTCGGCGATGTTCCGCCCGATACCGGTCACCCCCCGGAGCTCGCCGTCGGCGTCCCGCAGCGGGCCGCCGGTGAACTCGAAGGGGACCCGCTCGCCGTCCGCCGTCTCGAAGGCCGACTCCACGGTCACCGAGCGGCCCTCTTCGAGGATGGCCTGGAAGCTGTCGGCGATCCGCTCGACCTCGTCGTCCGGCACGAAGTCGGTGACGTACATCTCCTCGAGTTCGCCGGCGTCGTACCCGGTTTCGGCCTCGAGCCGGTCGTTCCACCGGAGGAGATACCCCGCGGTGTCGAAGGTGTACAGCACGTCCGGCAGCGCATCGAAGATGCTCTCGACGGTCCGCTGTTCCTCCTCGAGGCGGCGCTGGCGGGCCCGCTGTTCCGTGATGTCGCGGGAGGCGCCGGCGAACCGCTCGATCGAGCCGTCCCGATCGGCGATCGGCTCGGCCTGCACGAGAACGTGCCGCTGGAACCCCTCGTCGGGGTTGACCCGGAGTTCGATCGATTGCGGCTCCCCGTCGGCGAGCCGCGCCATCGCCGCCGCGGCCCGGTCGCGGTCGCCCGGATGGACCGCCTCGAGAAACGCCCGCGGCTCCGCGCGGAGCCGCCGTTCGGGCTGGCCGAACAGCTCGGAGTACGCGGAGTTGACGAACAGCAGTTCCTCCCAGTCGGCGGAGATGAGCCAGAGGACGTCCTCGGTCGCCTCCGTCAGCTCCCGAACCCGCGCCTCGGGGTCCGTCGGTTCCGACGCCGCCGCGATTCGCTCCGCGACCGCGTCGGAGTCGCCGTCGCGGTCGACCGGCACGTAGTCGGTGACGCCGGCCGCGACGGCCCGGCTGGCCAGCCGCTCGCTGCCGTCCGACGCCAACAGGACGAACGGGAACTCCCCGTCGAGGTCCCTGACGCGCCGCAGGAGCGTGAGCCCGTCGCCGTCCGGCAGCGCCTGCGCCGAGACCACGCAGTCGACGTGCGTCGACACGAGTCGGTCGAGTCCCGCCTGCATCCCGCCCACCGCGTCGACGGTCAGCCCCTCGGCGCCGAGAGCCGCCGGCTCCGGGGCGGCCGCGTCGTCGGGGTCGCGGACGTAGAGAATCCGGTCGCCGCCGTCCATGGGCACATATGTCGTATCGGACGAATAGTTCCTTTGACGAGGTCGGGAGTCCGAACCCTGCAACGGCGGCGGTCAGTCCTCGGCCGACCGGACGGCGGCGTCGGCGCCGCCCTGGGCCCGCCAGAGGGCGGCGTACTCGCCGTCGCGGGCGAGCAGCTCCTCGTGGCTACCGGACTCGACTAACTCGCCGTTTTCCATGACGACGATGCGGTCGGCCGTCCGGATGGTCGACAGTCGGTGGGCGATGACGAAGGCGGTCCGGTTCTCGATGAGCCGATCGAGGCTCTCCTGAATCAGCTCCTCGGTCTCGGTGTCGACGTCGCTCGTCGCCTCGTCGAAGACGATGATCGACGGGTCGTTCAGTAACGCCCGGGCGATGGCCAACCGCTGGCGCTGGCCGCCGGAGAGCTTGACCCCCCGCTCGCCGATGAGCGTGTCGTACCCCTCCGGCAGTTCGCTGATGAACTCGTGGGCCTCGGCGGCCCTCGCGGCCTCGACGATCCGCCCGCGGGCGTCGTCGTCATCGTCGGCCTCGTCGTCCCACTCGGCGGTCAGCACCTCGCGGTCGCCGTAGGCGATATTCTCGGCGACGGTACCGGAAAAGAGGTACGGGTTCTGCTCGACGACGGCGATCTCGTTCCGCAGCGCCCCGAGGCCGTACGTCCGGACGTCGGTGCCGTCGACCCGGACGCTGCCGGAATCGACGTCGTGGAACCGCGGCAGTAGCTTCAACAGCGTCGACTTCCCCGCGCCGGTCGGCCCGGCGAGGCCGACCGTCGCCCCCGCGGGTACGTCCAGCGATACCCCCTCGAGGACGGGCTCGCGGTCGCCGTAGCCGAACGTCACGTCGTCGAAGGTCACGTCGCCGGCCACCGTCTCGGGGGTGTGTGGGTCCTCGGGGTCGGTGACGGTCGGCTCCCGGCCGAGCAGGCCGAACACCCGCTCGGCGCTGGAGACGGCGAGTTGGTATTTGTTGGCCGACCGGCCGACCCGGCGCATCGGCGAGTAGAGCCGCCGGAGATAGAGGAAAAACAGCGCGAAGGCGCCGGCCGACAGCGCCTCCGGCGCGCCGACGATGCTGTCGGTGCCGCCGACGTACAGTACCAAGACGAAGACGACGCCGGTGGTCAGCCGCAGCGACGCGAAGAACGCCCGCCGGACCCGCAGCGCCGCCACCTTCTCGTCGTGGTAGCGCTGGCTCTGGTCGGCCACCCGCTCGCGCTCGAAATCGTAGCGGTCGAACGTCTTGATGACGGCCGTTCCGCCGAGGTTGTTCTCCAGGCGGGTGTTCAGCCGTGCGACCGTCTCCCGGATGGACTTGTACCGCGGCTCGATCCACCGGAGGAACAGTGCGCTGGCCAGCCCGATGACCGGCACCGGCGCCAGCGCGATCAGCGCCAGCTTCGGCGAGTACGTCCACAGCACGACCGCGATGCCGCCGACCGTCGCCACCACCCGGATCATCTGCCGGAACTCCGTGTTGAGGAACTGTTCCAGCCGGTTGATGTCGCTGTTGAGAACGGACATCATCGCGCCGGTCTGATGCGACACGAAGAAGTCCATCGAGAGGTGCTGGATGTGGTCGTAGGCCTCGTTGCGGAGGTCCCGCTGGACCTTCTGGGCGGTCGACTGCAGCAGGTACCGCGAGGCGAACCGCGTCGCCGACCGGACGAGATACGCCAGCACCGCGAGGATGACCAGCTGCTCCAGCAGCGCGATCCGGGCCGCTCGGCCGGTTATCTCGCCGGCGGGGACCAGCCCGACGTTCGCTAACAGCCCCGGCTCGCCGGATTGCAGAATGATCCGGTCGATGGCCGTCGCGACGATGATCGGCGGCACGAGCCGGGCGAACCGCGTACAGAAGGAGGTGACGATCCCGGACAGCAGCCGGGGCCAGTACGGCAGCGCGTAGGCGAGCAGACTCCGGATCGGGTGGCCGTCGAGGGACGCCCGGACGTCCTCGAAGCCACCCCGGTCGTCCGACATATCTCCGGTTGTGCGCCCGCGCTCAAAGGCCCGCCGTTCGCGGCCGAACCGTCGCCGACCCGGCTACAGTTCTACCTTCGTCGTCGGGTCGTCCAGTTCCCACAGCAGCTCCGGCAGGAAGGCGTCGAGGTGGTCGACCACCCGCCGCTCGCTGACGTCCAGCCCGTCGCAGTGCTCGTGGGCCTCCTCGCGGACCGACACGTGGATGTCGTCGGACTCGACGGTCACCGACAGCGGGAACACCGAACACCGGGTCGGCTTCCAGTCGTGGGCGTCGTGCAGCGCACAGAGGCCGTCCTCCCGGAGGAAGAAACACGCCTGGCCGTCGTCGGCGGTGTGTGGGTGGTCGTCGGTCTTCTCCTCGCGACGGACGAACTCCCGGCCCCGGAACTGCGTGACCGCCTCCGACAGCGACTCCCGCTCGGCCAGCGCGAGGAAGTCCTTCTCGTACAGCAGCACGCCGTGCCGACAGCACCACGTGCAGTCGTCGACGCACTCGAAGGTCAGCGAGGGGTCGAAGTCGACGACGGCCTCCTTGCCGGGGTACACCTCAACGCGCACACCGACCGTCCGGTGCCCACGGGCAAAGGGGTGTCGCGTCGGTCGTGTCGCGCCGGGGCCGGGTCGGTTGCGTCGCGCCGCGTTACGCCGTATCAGCTCCGGAGGGCGGCCAGCACGGTCCCCGCCTGCTTTCGACCGTGGGCCGCGAGCGCCCGCGGAAGCCGCCGCCGGGCGTTGGCCAGTGCCTCTTCGAGCGCCGCGGCGGCGTCCTCGTCGACGCTGGGACCATGGCCGCACCGAATCCGCTCGGGGGCGAGGCCGCCGAGACCGTCCCGCGGCGGCGTCGGCCGGCGCAGCAGCATCACGCCGGGTCGCTCGTCGCCGACGCGCTGATAGTCGGCGCCGCCGACTGACTCCGAAACCACCAGCGTCGTGCCGTCGTAGAGAGCGTACTCCTGCCAGATGGCGCCCGTTTGGGCCACCGCGAGCAATTCGTAGCCGCCGAGAGCGTCGCCGACGGCGACCCGCTCGACCGGCGCCGACAGCCCGTCGGCGACGCCGGTCATCGGCTTCGGCAGCGCCACCGGCACGTCGTGCCGCCGGGCGAAGGCGTTCGCGTCGCGGGCGTGGTGGTTCGACAGGACGACGACGCCGGCCACCTCGCCGAGCGACTCGACGAGCGTCTCGACGCCCGCGGCGTCGAGCGGGTCGACGAGCCACACTCCGTCCGGCGTCGCCAGCGCGTGACTCGCCCGCTCCACCGTCTCCTCGGGGTGGGCGATCCAGCCGACTCCGTCGGCCGCGCGGTCGACGACCGCCGGGTCCGGGGCGGGGCCGGTCGCCTTCGCCGGCATGCGCGTGTCGACCGGCGCCGGCCGCAAGAGAGTGACGCTCAGCTGTACCCTCGCCAGCGGTTGCCGCACTCCTTGTAAGAGGAAAAGAGATTGATTCGGAGGCCGTCGGGGGCCTACTCGTGTTATCTATCTCTATCTTCGTGACAGGGAAGTTCCGACGGCAGGCGGCTTCTACCTCATGTTTCCCAAAACCACCCCGTCGTAGAGAGGATTTCAGTGACGTCGAGACAACCTGTACCAATAGGCAGTCCGAGGGGTTACGAGCCGTACCCCATCTCCACGTCGCGCAGTATCGTCCCCGTCCACAAAACAATAACAAGACTACCAAACCATACCAATGAGGCAAGCAGAAGAATCTCGTTCCCAAATCCAAGGCTCAGGAGTCTCGATATATTTGAGCCCAACAATACGCTACCTCCACCGACAACACCGCCGAACGCACCACTCCAGTAATTCAGTTCATTACGTACGAAGAATGTCGGATAATCAAACGTCCGCCCAAAGCCTTCGAGCGTCAAGAGCAACGCGCAGAACAATGCCACAGCAACAGCACCATACACTGCTGTTGCCTCACCAAACACCACGAGCGCAACTTGCCCTAGACAGCCTACGATGCCGAGCAACACTAAGGCCAGCTGTCGTTTCATACACCGTATCATAGCACAGCAGCGTAAAAATCTAGCTACACGAACGTTGACACAACCACACATCAAAACGATTTCTACAGTTCTGAGACGAACTCCAGCACGTCGATTCTCGACAAGGTTCGAAGTATCCTTTCTGGAGAAGATGTATAGGCACAGATGCGGGAGAGGGCCGAGGATATTGAAGTATCGTTCGACAGAATCGTAGGTGAAATAGACGACGTGACATATCCACACATATCCGAACGAATTGTTCAACTGAAATCTGAGTGTCGACAGGGAAACTACAAGAAGAGTATTAGATTGGCGGACTCTATTGTCGGAGAATGTGAGTACAAGATGGACGTCGGGACACTGTACGAAGGAGGTGACCCATTCGGTGAGTGAGCTCTGTCTTACAGGATTTCGGTAAGACGAGACGTGTCGGGGAGAGGCTCATTATATGGCTCCAAAGTAACTGTTTTTGTAGTTGTGGGACTGCTGTCGTTGTATGTATGAGAACGTGGAGCAGTACGATGACAGCACCATCATCAAGTATGACCACGATATCCTAATCCCAGTCAATAGAGAGATAACAAGGAACCACGACACAGTTAGAATCTATCACGACGAGGGTACAGTTATGTATAAATCAGACGAAGGTAGCTGGGAGTATGCGTATCTTGATCTAGATGGCTGCGACGAAGGAGAAGCAACAGCGTTGATTAACACGCTGTACAAAGGATATGAAGCAGTAGAGGAGGGATATTTAGTCCCATTAGATGCCGCGCAATGTGACAGTGTGTGCGATTTAAGAGAAGAGATTGAAATCTTTGATATTCGGTATGTTTGCGGCGACACGCTGTATGTTCGTAAGCCCAAAAGTGCAGACGACAGCATCGAATTAGAGGAGTGTCAACAGAAAAAGCTGCGGGCTTTCATGACAAGTATCCCAATGCACTTTTTAGTTAGTCCACTAGCAGTTATCGTGGATTTGGACGACTACGACTAATGCCACAAAAAACACTACAGCGACGGACGATAATCCTTGTTTGCTTGTCGTAACTGTTCGTCTCTAACCTGTAAATAGGTCTTCACTGATTCACGCGTCGAGAAGAGGCTCATTTAGACCAATAGCCGAGTGCGGAGGAAGCAGTGGCGTCCCAGAGTTTCAGGACGAGCGACGAGAGCCGTAGTCTCAGTAACTATCATTTTCTTTATTCTGCTTGATCGTGTACCAGGCTTCGCCGTGGCCGCAGTCGTCGCAGGTGACGTCGTCGGCGGTCGGCTTGCCCTCGAAGTCGGCGTCCGGCGACGACTCGATGACGTCGTCGTCGGACTGCGCTTCGGTCGTGACGAGTTCGTCCCCCCGGTCGGCGTCCTTCGACCGTCTCGCGCCGCAGGACGAACAGACCATCTCCCCGCCACGGGAGTGCATCATCGAACCGCAGTCGTCGCAGAACATACTGGTCGAAGAACTCGTGCGGCGAAAAGCGTGTCGCGCGGCGGCTCACCCCAGGTCGAGGAGGTCGGTCGCCTCCTGGCGCTCGGCGACGACGGGGCAGTTGCGGACCCGGAAGTGCTCGCTGTCGACCACCTCGACGATCTCGGTGTCGGGGTTGAGACACCGCGTGTCCGGCGGGTCCGAGAGGAACCGACACCCCTGGCAGTAGCGGCCCTTCGGGACGACGGCGTCCTCGCCGTCGCGTTCGATCTCCGGGGCGGCGTCGGTACCCTCCTCGGCCAGCCGCTCGAAGAGGTCCCCGTCCTCGGCGGTCGGCCCGCCGCCGCCCGACAGCTTCGCCCAGACGTCCTCGTCGGCCGGCTCGACGTCGGCGAAGGGGTCGTCGGGATCCTCGGCGTCGTCTGGCTCCTCACTCATCGTCGTCTCCACCTCCGCCGGACGACGTCTCCGGCCCGACGAGCGTCGCCCGGGTGAATATCAGTCCGGCCGTGGTGACGTCCCGCAGCTCGGCGTCGCAGTGCGGGCAGGCCGGGTCGGTCAGCAGCGGCACGGAGACCGACTCCCCGCAGCTGTCGCAGCTGGCGTCGGTGACGTCCTGGCGGTTCGCCGTCCGGCGGAGCCGGTCCAGCTGGCGGGTCCGGTCGTCGCCGCGGTCGACCGTCCGGTCCCGTAGTTCGAGGACGACCCGCGCCAGCGTGTCGAGCTTCGCGCCGACGTCGTCCAGGTCGGCCTCCTGCGTCGAGACGTCGTCGGACAGCTCCGTGGCGTCCGCGGCGACGCCGTCGAGCCGGTCGGCAAGCCGGTCGAACTCCTCGTGGGTGTGATCGGCGTCGGCCCGGCTCCGGAGCGCGTCCCGGAGCTGGAGCACGCGGTTGCGGACGGACTTGAGGTCCTCCTCGATCTCCGACTCGAGAGTGTCGACGCGGTCGTCGACGGCCCCGGCGTCGACGTCGCGGTCGGCGAGCTGTGTTTCGACCTCCGTCCGGACCTCCTCGCGGAGCGTCTCGAGGTCCGGAGCGGAGCCGCCGGCGTCGGTGTTTCCGTCGAGGTCGGCCGCCGCGCGGTAGGCGCTCACCACCTGTACGAGCAGCTCCTCGCGGTCGACGTCGAGCGAGGCGGCGTGCTCGTCAACCCACTCCTCGAGCGGCGGTGGCAGCGAGACGGACAACTCCGGCTCATCGGCCGACTCGGTCGCCATCGAGCCGGTTTAGACGCGGTGTACGGTTAAAGATTCGCCCTTGCTCGGGAGCCGTGTTTAGCTACGCGAGAGCCGGTCGGTCGGCCGGCGTCGGGGGACCTCGGACGGGGCCGACCGCTCGCGCGGCGAGGCCGAGCGAGTGAAGCGAGCGAGGGCTCGGTAGAGCGACGCTCTGCCGGTGACCGCAGGGGGCCGCGGAGCGTCGTTCGGAAGCCCGCCGGTCGTCCGTGATTACGAAACTCTTCGAGTTTCGGACGACAGCGAGCAGTAGCGAGGCGCGACCTGCGAGGCCGACCGGAGGGAGGCCTCGGTTGAGCCGAGCGGTGGGAACCGCGAGGCAGGGAGCGCCTCGACGCGAACGGGGTCCTCGCGAGTGAAACGAGCGAGGGCTCAGCAGAGCTCTGCTTTGCCGGTGAGCGAAGCGACCCGTGAGCCACAGCCCGACAGCGGAAGGGGGCGTTCGGGCACGCCGCTATCACCGCCAAGGACGCTACTCCTTCCTCACTAAACACTACTGTCGTGGCAACCGCCACCGATTAGTAGCCGCCGCGGCGAGCTACGGGCGATGGAAGGCCGCGCAGCGGCCCCGGCGGCGGGCACCGTGCTGAACGCCCTGGCGAACGGCTACGGCGCCGCCTTCGCCATCGACGCCCACACCGAGGCGACCGTCGAACTGGACGGGACGGGCGAGGTGACCGCCGAGGTCGCCGGCGCGCCGGACGCCGACACGGGATTGATCGAGCGGTGCGTGGCGGCGGCCGTCGAGCGGGTCGGCGACGGCGAGGGCGGCCACGTCCGCACCGAAAGCGACGTACCGATAGCCGCCGGGCTGAAGTCCTCCAGCGCCGCCGCCAACGCGACGATGCTGGCGGCGCTGTCGGCGCTCGACGCCGCCGACGAGCTCTCCCGGAAGGCTGCCTGCCGGCTCGGCGTCGACGCCGCCCGCGACGCCGGCGTCACCGTCACCGGCGCCTTCGACGACGCCTCCGCGTCGATGCTCGGCGGCATTACCGTCACCGACAATGACGCCGACGAGCTGCTCCGGCGGGACGAACCCGGGTGGGAGGTCCTCGTCTACACGCCCGACGAGCGGGCACTATCGGCCGACGCCGACGTCTCGCGGTGCGAGCGCGTCGCCCCGGCGGCCGACGTCGTCCGCGAGCTGGCCGTCGGTGGCGACTACGAGCGGGCGATGTGCGTCAACGGTCTCGCCTTCTGTGCGGCGCTGGGCTACCCGACGGAGCCGCTCCTCGAGGCGATGCCGGAGGCGGCGGCGTCGCTGTCGGGGACCGGCCCGAGCTACACGGCCGTCGGCGACCGCGAGACGCTATGCGAGCTGGAGACGGTCTGGGCGCGACGAGAGGGACACACATGGCTGACAACGACACACCCGACGGGAGCGAGGACGCTGTGAGCGACGACCACGACGGGCGAGCCGACGACGGCGGCGCCGGCACCGACCCCGCGGAGATGAGCCTCGAGGAGCTCCGGACGGAGATTCGGGCCATCGACCGCGAGATCGTCGAGCTCATCGCCCAGCGGACGTACGTCGCCGAGAGCATCGCCGCGGTGAAACGCCA
>PXRZ01000050.1 GCA_003022945.1 Halobacteriales archaeon QS_8_69_73
CGGGATGACCATCCGCTTCGCCGAGGACGACGCCCGCGCGATGGGCCGGTCGGCCCGCGGCGTCAACGGCATCGACCTCCGGGACGGCGACGAGGTGGCGGGGCTCGTCGCGGTCGCGGCCGACGACGATCGCCACCTGCTGACGGTCACCCGCAACGGCTACGGCAAGCGGACGCCGCTGTCGGAGTACCGACGGCAGTCCCGCTACGGGAAGGGCCTCATCGACATCGAGACCGGCGACCGCAACGGCGGGGTCTGCTCCGTCGAAACCGTCGCGCCCGGCGACGGCGTCGTCATCATGAGCGAGTCCGGCCAGATCATGCGGAGCCACGTCGACGAGGTCTCGACGGTCGGCCGCAACACGAAGGGCGTCGTCGTGATGCGGCTCGACGACGCCGACCGCGTCGCCGGCGTCGACGTCGTGGCGGGCGACACCGACGCCGACACCGGCGACGACAGCGGCGACGGCGAGTAACGCCTCGACCGTCGACCCGGGAACGGCACGCCCGAGGACCCGGAGGTTCATGGCTGGCGCCGGTCACGCCGGCCGCGGCGGTCGCTCCGCGGTCGGGAGCCGCACGACAGTGCTTCTCGTGGAGCGTGACGGCCGCCCGCCGGTCATAGGATGCGGCCGCCGAGCGCGCTGGAGACGAGCTCGACGGCCAGGTCGGCGGTCCGGTTGTGGGAGTCGAGGATGGGGTTGACCTCGACGACCTCCATCGACGTCAGCGCCCCCGTCTCGGCGATCAGCTCCATCACGGCGTGGGCCTCCCTGTACGTGACGCCGCCGGTGACAGGCGTGCCGACGCCGGGCGCCTCGTCGGGGTCGAGGAAGTCCATGTCGAGGCTGACGTGGAGCGCGTCGACGCCGTCCAGCGCCGACGCGAGGGCCTCCTCGACGACCGGGACGATGCCGCGTCTGTCGACGTCGCTCATCGTGTGGGCGTCGACGGCGCTGTCCCGGACGGCGTCGGCCTCGGCGTCGTCGAGGTCGCGGAGCCCGATCATGGCGACGTTTCCGGCGTCGACGTTGGCCTGCGTCCAGGTCATCTCGCCGAAGGCGCCGCGGCCGAGAAAGGCCGCGGTCGGCATCCCGTGGACGTTGCCGCTGGGGGTCGTCTCGGGGGTGTTGAAGTCACCGTGGGCGTCGAGCCACAGCACGCCCACCTGCCGGTCGCGGCTGGCGCCGGCGACGCTGCCGACGGCGATGGAGTGGTCACCGCCGAGCACCAGCGGCGTCTCGCCGTCGTCGAGGGCGTCGGCGACGGCGCTCTCGACGCGACGGCAGACCCACCGTGTCTCCTTGAGGTAGTTCGCGCTGCCGGTTTCGGGCCGCTCGGCGTCGGGGTCGCGACCCTCCGGCTGCGGCACCGGCAGGTCGCCGGCGTCGTCGTAGGAGATCCCGACGTCCCTGACCGCCTCCGCGAGGCCGGCGTACCTGATGGCCGACGGCCCCATGTCGACGCCACGCCGGTCCGAGCCGAGGTCCATCGGTGCGCCGATGACGCGTAAGTTCATACCGTCACGTCGGCCGGTATGAGATTAAACCCTGCCGTTTGCCCCGTCGTCGGCCGCACCGCCGGGTTTAAATCCGAAACTACACAATGATAGTTCATGTCATCGATCGAGCTTACTCCGAGCCAGAAGACGATCCTCCAGGAGCTGATCAACCTCTTCCGGGAGTCCGAAAGCGCGGTGAAAGGCGAGGACATCGCCGAGCAGGTCGACCGGAACCCGGGGACCATCCGAAACCAGATGCAGAGCCTGAAGGCGCTGCAGCTGGTCGAAGGCGTCCCGGGGCCGAAGGGCGGCTACAAGCCGACGGCCAACGCCTACGACGCCCTGCAGATCCAGGAGATGGATCAGCCCGCCGACGTCCCGCTGCGGCACGACGGGGAGGCCGTCGAGAGCGCCAACGTCCAAGAGATCGACCTGACGAGCGTCCACCACCCGGAGTTGTGCCGCGCCGAGATCAAGCTCCAGGGGTCGATCGCCGACTTCGACGAGGGCGACGACATCAGCGTCGGCCCGACGCCGCTGTCGAGGCTGCTCATCGAGGGGACCCTCGAGGGGAAGGACGACACCGGCAACAGCCTCATCCTGACGATCGACGAGATGGCCGCGCCGGCCGGCGACGAGGAGCCCGCCCACTGAACGGCGGCCGCGGGTCGCCCGCCGTCCGGGCCGTCGAGTCGGTTCCAACAGCTTTGTGTCGGTGGGTCCCTCACGCTTCGACATGACGGACGACGTAGTCGTACTCGGGTCGGGATACGCCGGCACCGGTGCGATCAAACAGCTCGAATCGGAGCTCGACGGCGAGGCAGACATCACCTGGGTGTCGGACGTCGACCACCATCTCGTTCTCCACGAGTCACACCGCTGCATCCGAGACCCGTCGATACAAGAGAAGATCACCTTTGACGTCGCGGAGATCAAATCGCCCTCGACGCGATTCGTCCAAGGGCGCGTCGAGGCCGTCGACTGCGACGATCGCAGCGTCGCCCTCGAGGACGGCTCGACGATCGCCTACGACTACCTGCTGGTCGGCATCGGCTCGCGGACCGCATTCTTCGGCATCGACGGCCTCGAGGAGCACTCGCTGACGCTGAAGAGCCTCGAGGACGTCCTCGAAATCCACGACGCCGTCGCCGAGGCGGCCCGGGAGGCCTCCCGCGAGGACCCGGCACAGATCGTCGTCGGCGGCGCCGGGCTGTCGGGCATCCAGTCGGCCGGCGAGATCGCCGAGTACCGCGACGAGCACCGCGCACCGCTGGAGATCCACCTCGTCGAGGGGCTCGACGAGGTGTTCCCGAACAACGACGCGACCGTCCAGCGGAAGCTCCGAACGCTCCTCAAGGAGAAGGACGTCCGGATCCACACCGAAGAGTTCATCGGCGAGGTCGACGAGGAGACGGTGTACATCGGCGACGAAAAAGAACTCGACTACGACGTCCTGCTGTGGACCGGCGGCATCACCGGCCGAGAGGCCGCCGCGACGGCGGCGCTCGACTGCCACGACCGCGACGATCGTATCGAGTCCGGCCGCGACTTCCGGACCTCCGACGGGCGCGTCTTCGCCATCGGCGACGCCGCGTTCATCGACCAATCCGGCGACCGGCCGGCGCCGCCGACCGCACAGGCCGCCTGGCAGGCCGCCGAAGTCGCCGGCGAGAACATCGCCCGTGCGATCCGCGGCCAGCCGCTGACGGAGTGGACCTACGACGACAAGGGAACGCTCATCTCGGTCGGCGAGAAGGCCGTCGCCCACGACGTCAAGGGGCTGCCTGTCGACACCTTCGGCGGCCCGGCCGCGAAGGCGCTGAAGAAAACCGTCGCCGCCCGCTGGATCCGCACCGTCAACGGCTTCGCCGACGCCGCGAAGGCCTTTCCCGACATGTAAGGTGCCGGGCGGTCGACGCACGGCCGCTCGAACCCGTCGCTGTCCGGTTCTGCTCCGTCGAGAATCGGTGGGTTTACTCCGGGTCCCGGTCCCCGGGCTGGCCCATCACGTCATCGACGAACGCCTCGGCGGAGTCGCAGAAGAGCTTCCCGTCGCCGAGATTCGTGTTCAGTTCCATGGCAATCATCGAGAAGTCGCCCGACTCGAACGTCGGCCCCGGGCCGTTCGGCAGCGCGTGAACGAAGGTCCATCGGGCCGTTGATGGGATCGGCGCGCTCGAAGGCGTCGATCATCTGCTGGTGGAGGTCGTTTCCCTCGGTCATGCGTTCCGTGGTGGGGTCGGCTGGGTCGAATCTACCTACTGCTGGAAGCCGTCGGCCGGACACGACTTAGCGGTGTACTCACGCCGGGGTCGGGGTTAACGACCGGTCAGATACCCAGCGTCGCCCGGAGGGTGTCGCGCGTGCCGGGGCCGAGCCCGACCGCGAGGATGGCGATGAGCAGCAGGTACGCGTACCGGGGGCCGCCGATCTTGATGAGGAGGAACGGCCAGGCGGTGCCGAAGGTGTCGACGAGGTACTGCGAACTTTCGACGAGCCCCCACTCCTCGAAGCGCACGTATGCCATCTCGGTGACGCGGACCGTCGCGCGGTTGACGACGTGCTTCGAGCCGTAGGACCGGCCGACCAACTGTGGCCCCCAGTCGAGGCTCAGTACGTTGGCGATACCGTCGACCGAGTGACCCCACACGACGAGAATCCCCATCATGCCGGTCCCCTCGTTGACGACCGGGGCGAACCGCTCGGTGCCGGCCCAAAACAGCGCGGCGACGAGGGTGGCGCCGACGGCGACGATGGCCAAGAACAGGGGGTTGAAGTCGACGATGTCGCGGGTGGCGGAGGCGTAACCGAGCACGCCGAAGGTGGCCGCGAGGCCGGCGACGCCCGCGGCCGCGAGCGCCGGTTCGAACTCGCCGAGCGCGCCGCGGCGGTCGAGCGCGACCGTCGTCACGAGCGCCGCCAGCGTGAACCCGAACATCACGAAGTAGATGAACGGACTGATGATGAGCGCGACCGCCGGAAAGGAGATGAACGTGCCGAGCCCCTCCCGGAGGAACTCCGCGTTGACGTCCTCGACGACGCGCAGGGCGCCGCCCAGTAGCATGAACGGGAACAGCGCGGCGTAGAATCCCGGCGACATCTCGATTTCGAGCTTCCGGAGCAACAGCAGCACGCCGACGAGCATGAACACCAGCACGACGGCGTAGCTCACCGTCGAGACGGTCGTATATCCGGGCTGGGCGACGACGCCGTCGGCCGCCGCACAGGCCGACCGGCTGTAGAGTCGTTCCGTAGCGCCGCCGGACCGGACGGCACAGATCGCACCGTGGGCGTCGGCGTCGACCGGCCCCCAGAAGTACCGCCACAGGAAGCCGTCGGCGACCCGACGGGGGAAGGCGACGGCCGCGGCGGCGGTCGCGACGACGCCGGCGACGAACGCCGCCGACCACGCACGGGCGGGGTCGACGTCGTCGGTCAGTTCCATGTCTTCCCCTCCGGCCACCGCCGATTTCACCCTTCCGGTCGCGGGCGCGATGTCGGCACGGCTGCCTACCGCTCGGCCGCCCGCGCCGCCTCGAGAACGGCCCCGTGGGCCTCGCCGTTGGAGGCCACCAGCCCCGTGCTGTCGTGCCGCCAGGGGTCGCCGTCGACGTCGGTGACCGTCCCGCCGGCAGCCTCGACCAGCCCGGCGCCGACGACGCTGTCCCACGGCGCCGCCCGGACGTTCGTCACCACGCCGTCGACGGCGCCGGTTGCACACAGCGCCAGGGCGTACTGCGCGGAGCCGTAGCGCCGCAGGTCGCCGAACCGCTCGACGACCCCTCGGCAGATGCCGGCGTACTCCTCGCGGCGGTCGAACCCCCACCACATCGTCGGCACGACGGCGAACGTCTCGGGGTCCGTCCGGTCGCTGACCGAGAACACCTCGCCGTTGAAGCGGGCCGTTTCGTTCTCGAGCAGGAAGGTGTCGCCGAGCGCCGGACAGATCGACGCGCCGGCGACGGCCTCGCCGTCGACGGTCGCCGCCACGCTCGTCGTCCACACCGGCACGCCCCGAACGTAGTTGTTCGTCCCGTCGATGGGGTCGATTATCCACGCCGGCCCCTCGTCGGGGACGGCCGAGACCTCCCCGTCCTCCTCGCCGACGACGGGGTCGTCGGGGTAGGCCTCCCGAATCGTCGCCCTGACCCGCCGCTGGGCGTCGCGGTCGGCCTGCGTCACCACGTCGGTCTTGCCCGACTTCGTCTCGACGGTGATATCGCCCCTAAATGATTCCAGCGCGACGGCCCCCCCTGCCTCGGCCGCGCGCAGCGCACAGTCGGCTCGCTCGCTCATACCGACGGTCCGGGGGCGGCCCGGAAAGCCACACCGGTTCGTCGACGGCGCCGTCGCTCGTCGTTTATCTCCGAGAGTCTTTGCGAGGGAAGACGCCCCAGAGAGGCGGTCTTCCGCATGCGCTCGCGGCACACGGAGCGCCGCTCGCGGTGTCCGAGCCGGCCCGCTTTGCTTGCCGGCTCACCATGCGAGGGAAGGGATTTGAACCCTCGGACCTCTACAGGAGCGGATCTTGAGTCCGCCGCCGTTTCCCGGCTTGGCTACCCTCGCACGTGTTGACAGTTGGCGGGTCTCAACCGCCTGATTTGCGATTTCGGGATGCCCGCACTACGTTTACAGTACTCGCTATTATAAACATTGCACGAAGACGGAGCAAAGGCGAGTGACCTCCACCACGGTCCGAAAGCCGTGTTATCCGGCCACCGGATGACCGGCCTGTCGAAACAGACCGTTCCGGTTCCGACCCGCACTCGGGGGGACCCGGCGATATCTCGGAAGACACAGGCTTTCGATGGGTCTGCGAGGGTTCACTCTCGCTCGACACCGGAGGAGATCTCCCTTTCTCCGTCACTATGGACTGCGGCCCGGTCACGCGGGCCCCATCGGAGTCCGTGTCATTGCCGTGCGAACCACCGCCGGGTCGCCGCCCCTCGTGGTTCGGGGCCGGCGTCTCACCGATTCCGTAGCATACGCTGCTACGTCGGGCTACATCAAAACGTTCTATCGGTCATCCTGTCGTGCCATCGTCCGGCAGATTGTGTCGTCAGAGTGTCCGCTCGCCCTCCGCCTACTCGCTCCTCGGATTCGACAGGAGTCGGAACACTCCTCATGAATCTCCGATCCGGCTCATAAGCTCCGAAAGCGGGGCTTCGAGGTCTTGGAGCGTCCGGTCCTCGGGGAGGCTACCGGCAACACCGGTCTCGTGTGCCAGCTCTCGAATCCGCTGTTTCACGTCCGGGCAAACATCGATGACGCGGTCGAGGTCGCGGTCGCGGAGTCCCAGCCGGCCCTGAGGCCCGCGGCGTTTTTCGACGACGAGGCGCTTTTCCTCCACGGTCGTCTGATGGCCAACGGCGTCCCTGCCACCGGCCAGCGCGTCGGCGTCGGCATCGGCATCGATGTCGACGGTGTCGCTTGAAAGGAGCCGACGACGAACGTGGAGGGCCGCTACGGGACCCGCGTGCCCCGAGAACCCGGCGGCGCGGGATACTAGCAGGTCAGTGCCAGCTACAACCGCATGGATTCGAACCTGGCGCCGGTACTGAACGCACAGCGGTTGTATGCCGCCCGGTTGAATGTCACGCCCGGCATTAGCCAGCCATCGGGTGGCCTCCTCGGTGTGGCTGCCCGGCGGGTCGCCGACGGTGATGTCAGTGGCCAGCCATCGGCACCCTTCGTCTGGGGCGGTGTCCCCGCCTATACGTTCCTGGCCGGCCTCGGGGTCGCGGTCCGGCGGACTACGGATAACTAACCCACCCGACGTGGCTGGTCACCGGTAATAGCGCGGAAGCCCTCGGCTTTAACCGTGGGAAAGGAAGCGCGGAAGCTTGATCTGACTCCGAATCGAACGCAAAGATACGTCCTACAGGCCCAGAAGCGGTCGGTGGGATGGGCTGTCTGTCAGCCAGCCCCGGAGTCAGGGGACAGCGAATGAGTCCCTCCAACTCCCGACCTGAACGTCACCTGAGAAAGCCCCTGATTAGGAAAGTCGGGGGCGTGGGGCTTTCGGGCCGAGAGCGCGACACTCGGGAGTCGCACTGACAAGCCCACGAGTAAACTCGTGGGCAGCTGACTCCTGCGAACGCTTCCATTAGAGGTGCGCGCCGGCCGAACTCGACAGGGTCGACCGACCAGTCGGATAAAAAGCTGGGTATATGATACGTCTCGCATAATGAATGTATCCCAAGAATTAGCAGGCGCGTAAGCATCACTTATATATCTAGCGATTATTTCAACTCTCAAAGTCAGTACCCAACTATACGACCATGTCGAGTGAAAATACGCCGCTGTTCGACGATGGGGCGGCGGCGACTGGGGATACCAGTAGGGGTGACGAGCGCCCGCAGGTCGATCCACGCGAGGCATTGCTCGTCGGGCCGGACGATGACCACGATCCGGTCGTGAGCGTCGTGCTACCGACGATGAACGAAGAACAGGGCATCACGCGGTGTTTCGACTGGATCGAGAACGCCGTCCTTGAATTGGGCGTCCGGACGGAGATCATCGTCAGCGACAGCTCGACGGACCGAACCCCCGAGATCGCACGCGACCGCGGCGCGATCGTCGTCGAACCCGACGCCAGCGGCTACGGAAACGCCTATCGGTATGCGTTCGATCAGGCGCGCGGCAACTACATCGTGATGGGTGACGCCGACAGCACCTACGACTTCTCCGACATCCCGCGGCTCATCGAGCACCTCGTGGCAACCGACGCCGACATCGTGCTCGGCAGTCGGCTCGACGGCGAGATCAAACCCGGTGCCATGCCGACGTTACACCAGTACGTCGGCAACCCGCTGTTGACCCGGTTTTTGAACACGTTCTACGACGCCGGCGTCAGCGACGCCCACAGCGGCTTCCGCGTCATCCGCCGGGAGGCTCTTGAGGCGATGGCGCTCGAGTCGGGCGGCATGGAGTTCGCTAGCGAGATGATCATGGAAGCCGACGCGAAGGACCTCACCATCGAGGAGCTCCCGATCGTCTACCACGAACGCGAAGGCGAGGAGACCCTCGAGAGCTTCCGGGACGGCTGGCGGCACGTCCGCTTCATGCTCAGCAACGCGCCCGGCTACCTCTTCGCCGGCCCGGCGGCCGCCTTCGCCGTCACCGGCGTGCTCCTGCTGGTACTGTCGCTCGTCGGCGGGGAATACTCCAACGCGTTCTTCGGGACCCACACCGCCGTCCTCGGCAGTCTCTTCAGCATTCTCGGCTTCCAGGTCGGGAGCCTCGCGTTGTTCAGCGCCGTCTCCACCGACACCATCCGGACCCAAACCGACCCCGTCACCACCTGGATTCAAGACCGGGTCCGGATCGAACACGGCGTCACCGCCGGCCTGCTTCTCAACGTCGCCGGCGGGACCTATCTGGGGTACGTCGGCTACCTCTGGATCACCACCCGCGGGGACGTCACGCTC
Source organism: Halobacteriales archaeon QS_8_69_73 (assembly GCA_003022945.1). Taxonomy (GTDB): domain Archaea; phylum Halobacteriota; class Halobacteria; order Halobacteriales; family Haloarculaceae; genus Natronomonas. The sequence continues at coordinate 8,931 of PXRZ01000050.1, forward strand.
GACCTCGTCCCCGAAATGATCGCCTTCACCGCCATCGTCATCGGCACGCAAGCCGTCTTCTCATCGTTCTACTTCAACATGATCGCCGACCAACGCCACTGCTGACCGCCTCACGGACTGTTAGGGGGCGATTACCGGACGCCACGCCCGGGACGACCCCCAGGCCGCAACTTATTTGATATTTGATTCGCTACGTCGCCGATACATGGGACTCACTGCTGGCGTCGTGTCGAGTTCTGCGTCGTCGAGCAGTGCCGCCGGCGTCTCCTCCGCGACATCGCTGCTTTCCCCCATCGGGCTCGGCGTCGGCAGCGTCTTCGTCGCCGCAGCACTCATCCTGCTGTTGGCCTACTACGACGTCATCGACGCGTCGGACGCCCACGACGACCGAACCCGCACGATGCTCGGAACCGCCATCGCACCGCTCCTGGTCGCGTTCATCGCCATCGTCGCCTACAGCACCCTCGGCTTCCTCGGCTGACACCCGACACCGCTTCCCTGATTCTCGTCGACACCCCTCGTACCGAGCACGCGCCCTGCCAGAACACACGGGACACCGGCCCCGATAGCGGACCTCCTCGAGCGGATCACGACAGGTCGCGGGTCCCGATGGTGAATCGCAAGGCCCGGTCGGCGTCCGATCCGTGGGCCCCGGCCGCTATAGTGCGGGGACGTTCGACCCGTACACCGGGATGAACCCGAAGAGGAACACGTTCAACACGCCGTGGATGACGGCCACGAGCGCGATGCTCCGGGTGCGGGTGTAGATCACCCCGAACACGAGGCCGACGAGGGCGGCGAACGCCATCTCGAGGACGGACCCGTACACCGAGTGCATCATCGCGAACAGGAAACTCGTCAACAGTACGCCCGGCCAGTAACCGAGGGCTTCGACGAGCGCCGACTGCAAGATGCCGCGGAACAACACCTCTTCGACGAACCCGACGAACAGCACCATGACGGCCGCCAACAGCAGAAACTGGACGACGGACGGTTCGGTGACCAGCGCCGCAGGTTCGACGATCCGGTACTCGATTTCCCCCAGGACCGCCGCGAGGAGGAGTCCCGCCGGCATGAGGAGGACGGCCGACCGGAGGTCGACGTCGAGATGGAGGTCCGGGCGACGCACGACGAGCAGGAATATCGCCGGGAACAGCGGCGCGTACACGAACGGGAACCAGTAGAGCGTGAGTTCGAAGAACACCGGCATCCCCAGATTCACGAGGCGAAAGACGGGCACGAGAACAGCGCCACCTCGCTCGCAACGATGCCGAGGGTCGGCAGGATGACGGCCGCGGACGGCGGGGTGACGCCACGACCCTGGAGGGCGTCCGTTACCCGGCTCTGGAACGTGTCAGAACCCATCTCTACTGGACGTGTCACTCACAAAGGAGTAGGGGTGCAAGAAGGTATGGGGCGAGACGGGTGTGTCGGCGAAAGTATAAACGAAATATCGTTGTGCGTGGCCAGGATACGTACACAGTTCGTTCAGCATGAAATAGGTCTGCGTCTTCGTCTGAAGGTCGATATCCTTTCCATCATGCTCGGATGTTGATCACATCGTAGATGGTGACACAAGTCCCGTCACAGCTCAGCAGACGGATTGTCTTCTTATCGTTCAACTACCGAACGATGTCGGGGACAATCTTTTCAATTCGGTTCCAAGTATTAAAATAGTAAACGTAAGAATAAGAGGTCTGAAAGGGCTCACTCCGTAATGGGAAATGACAGTGAAATTAATTATTCCGAAATACAGGACGCCCTAAGCTCGATCGGTCGAAGCGCTCTCCTCCTGTTGGGAGCTACGTTCCTTAGCCAGGGGCTCGGGTTTCTCACCAGAATTACG
>PXRZ01000051.1 GCA_003022945.1 Halobacteriales archaeon QS_8_69_73
TGACGTTCGTGCTGGCCGACGGCGAGGTGCAGGCGGTCCTCGACGCCGACGACATGCGGCCGGAGGGCCACGCCGCCGACGTGCTCGAGGCGGTCCGGCAGGTCGAGGAGTAGCCCGTCAGCCGTCGGCGCGGACCAGCCGCTCGATGCGGTCGGCGGCGTCCTCGACGGCCGCCGTCCAGCCGTCGGGGCGTTCGCCGCCCCGCTTCGGCGGGTCGACGTCGAGCGCCAGCGGCGTGTAGTCGACTGCCTCGACGGTCGTCGCGACCCGGTCACCGACGAACTCGGCATTGATCCGCTTCGAGGAGACCCCGCTCGACCGGAGCTCGTAGTAGCCGCTGAACAGTTGGACGACGTGGACAGGACCGTCGGCGTCGTCGGCGAGGTGTCTGAACAGTTTCACCGTGTTGTTGGCGGGGTCGGCGCGCCGCCACTCGAGTTCGACGAACAGCTCGGGCGTCCCCGCGCCGGCGACGTCGACCGGCGTGCGGCCGAGGTACCGCTCGGTCGTCCACTCGTTGCCCGGCAGCCGCTCGGCGAGGGCGTCGCGGAGGCGGTCGGCGACGTCGTCGGCGAACTCGCCCACGAACTCGGGCTCGTGGGCGGCCGATAAAACCTTACTCCTGGATGTCGATGGCGGGCCGGCCGGGTTCGGCCGTCGTGGCGACGTCCTCGGGCGCTTCCTCGGCGCGTAGCACGCGCACCTCGGCGTCGAACTCCCGCTCGATGAGCCAGGCGGCCGCCCGCAGCGTTTCGTGCTCGGCGGCCGGCGGCAGCGTCTTTCGCAGCGCCTCCCGCTCGGCCTGGAGGTCCTTGGCGTAGTCGGCGGCGGCCTCGCCGTGCCGCTGGATGTCCTCTCGACCCATCAGCTCGCCGACGAGGTTGTCGGCGTCGCTCTCGAGGGCGACCCGCAGGGCCTCGTGCTTCCAGTCGGGTGTGACGACGACGTCGACCCGCTCGGGGTCGTCGATGCCGGCGACGTCGCTGATCTCGCGGACGTCCTCGCGGGTGTTCTCGACGAGCAGCCGGCGTCGCTCGGCCGTCTCGCGGTCGGCGGTGACATCGGGCCAGTCGGCCTCGACGAGGAACCCCTCCCGGCCCAGCGTCTCCCACAGCTCCTCGCAGACGTGCGGCGCGACCGGCGCCAGCAGCTTCAGCGCGACCGCGAGGCCGCGCTCGAAGACCGCCGGGTCGACGGCGGTGTACTCGCGGTACGCCCGCAGCGTCCCGACGAGGTCCCGGGCCTCCCGCAGTGCGGTGTTGAACGTCAGGTCGTCGTACTCCTCGGTGGCGACGGCGACGGCGGCGTCGATCTCGCCGTCGACGTAGGCGGCGGTCCCGGCGGCGACGTCGCCGTCGGCTCGCCGCGGGTCGGCCCCGACATCGCCGGCGGCGAACGTCTCGACGGTGGCTTTCAGCCGCGTCAGGAAGGCGTACGCCGACCGGACGCCCTCCTCCGACCAGTCGAAGTCCCGCTCCGGCTGGGCGGCCTGCATGATGAACAGCCGGGCGGTGTCGGCGCCGTACTCCTCGACGATGGCCTGCGGGGAGACGACGTTGCCCTTCGACTTGGACATCTTCTCGCCCTCCAGCTGGACCATCCCCTGGGCCAGCAGGTTTTCGAACGGCTCGCGGTGCTGGAGCCCCTCGTGATCGGCCAGCACCTTTTGGAAGAACCGCGAGTACAGCAGGTGCATCACGGCGTGTTCGATGCCGCCGACGTACTGGTCGACGGGCATCCAGCCGTTCGCGCGGTCGACGTCGAACGGCGCGTCCGCGAGCTCCGGCGAGACGTACCGCAGGAAGTACCACGAGGAGTCGACGAAGGTGTCCATCGTGTCCGTCTCGCGTTCGGCGTCGGCGCCGCAGTCCGGACAGGTCGTGGACTTCCACTCCTCGGCCGCGTCCAGCGGGTTACCGGTGACGTTCTTGAACTCCGGCAGCTCGACGGGTAACTCCGCTTCGGGCACCAGTACCGGCCCGCAGTCGTCGCAGTGGACGACCGGGATGGGCGTCCCCCAGTAGCGCTGTCTGGAGATGCCCCAGTCCCGCAGCCGATACACCGTCTCGACGTCGGCGCCGTCGATGGTTTCCGTCAGGCGCTCGCGGGCCTCGGCGCTTGTCAGCCCGGAGTACTCCCCGGAGTTGACGACGACGCCGTCCTCGGTGTAGGCCGTCTCCTCGGCGTCCGGAGCGTCGGCGTCCGCGTCGGGAGCGACGACCGGTTCGACGTCGAGGCCCATCTTCTCGGCGAAGGCGTGGTCGCGGTCGTCGTGAGCGGGGACGCCGTACAGCGCGCCCGTGCCGACCTCCGACAGCACGAAGTCGGCCACGAAGACGGGCAGTCCCTCGCCGGTGACGGGGTTCGTGGCGGTCAGGCCGGTCTCGATGCCGTTGGGTTCGTCGCCTTCAGGGTCGGCCTCGTGGCGGACGAACTCGTGGACGGCGTCGTTTTCCTCGGCCAGCCGCTCGCTGACGGGGTGGTCCGGCGCCAGCGCGAAGAACGTCGCGCCGTGGATGGTGTCCAGGCGGGTCGTGAACGCGTCGACCTCGCCGAACTCCCGCGACTCGGCTCCCTCACCGCGTCCGTCCGAGGCGCCCGACGCCGCGCTCACCTCGAACGGCACCCGCGACCCCTCCTGGCGGCCGATCCAGTTGCGCTGCATCTGCCGGACGGAGTCGGGCCACCCCGCCAGCTCGTCGATGTCCCCTCGCAGCTCGTCGGCGTACTCGGTGATCTTCAGGAACCACTGTTCGAGTTCCCGCTCCGTTACCGGCGTGTCACAGCGCCAGCACAGTTCGACGGCGCCGCCCTCGTGAGACCCCTCCGGGCTCTCTCCGCCCTCGACCTGTTCGTCCGCCAGTACCGTCTCGCAGGAGGGACACCAGTTCACCTCGGCGTCGCGGCGCTCGACGAGGTCCGCCTCGGCGAACCGGCGGAACAACCACTGGTTCCACTTGTAGTAGCGGGGCCGGCACGTCGTCACCTCCCGCTTCCAGTCGTAGCCGAACCCCATCGCCTCCATCTGGTCTCGCATCCGGTCGATGCAGTCGACCGTCCAGTCGCGGGGGTTGGTGTCGCGCTCCTTTGCGGCGTTTTCCGCGGGCAGGCCGAAGGCGTCCCACCCCATCGGGTGGAGCACGTCGTCGCCGCACATCCGCCGGAACCGGGCGTAGGCGTCCGTGATGGTGTAGTTGCGGACGTGACCCATGTGCATCTCGCCGGACGGGTAGGGGTACATCCCGAGAACGTACGTCGGGTCGGAGACGTCGTCCGGCGTCCGGTAGACGGAGGCGTCGTCCCACGCTGCCTGCCAACGTCGCTCGACCGTCGTGTGGTCGTAGCCGTCGTCGTGCATGGAGTCAGTTACCCCAAGCCAGGACGTGTCCGGCCCTTAACCTTTCCATCCGGCGGGCGCGGTTCGAGAGAGCGTCGCTCTCTCGTCACCCCGAGGGAAAAGAGTCCCCTCGTCGCTCGCGGGACCGACGGTTCCGCTCACTCACGAACAGTCCACCGCGCTGCGCCGGCTCACCCCGACTCGTAGGCTGCCCAGACGTACCGCGTTCCGTGGCTCCGGTAGGGCCGCCACGGTTCGGCGGCCGCCCGCATCTCCGCTCGCGACATCCCGTTGCCGTCGCCGTACAGTTCCTCGATGCCCCGGCGGACCGCGAGGTCACCCGGATGGACTACGTCGAAAGCGCCATCTCGAGGCCGGCGGCCTCGAACTCGCGGTGGATGGCCCGGTTGACGGCGTCCTTGACCGCCTGCCAGCGGTCCACGTCCGCGATGTGGTACTCGAGCCGGACCTTCATCGCGGACTCGCCGTACTCCCAGAAGTGGACGCGCGTTTCCTCGGTGGCCACGCCGTCGATACCGTTGACCGTGGTCTCGAGTAACTCGAGGACACGGTCCATCCGAGCGGTGTCGGTCCGGTACGGGAGCTGGAGTTCGTACACCGTCCGGTGGGTCGGTTCGCTGGAGACGTTTCTGACCTCCGTCTCCGCGACGTTGGAGTTGGGAATCGTCACGAGTCGGCCGTCGAAGTCACGGATGGTGGTGCTCCGGAGGCCGATCTCCTCGACGGTGCCGGCGTAATCGTCCATCTCGATGACGTCGTCGACCAGGAACGGCTTCGTCGAGAGGATGTGTGCGCCGCCGAAGACGTCCGACAGGGTTTTGCGCGCGGCGAGGGCGACGGCGATACCGCCGATACCGAGGGAGGCGACGATGGCGGTCACGTCGTACCCGACGGAGTCCAGGACGACGATGACGCCGATGGCGACGATGGCGACGTTTGCCATCCGGCTGACGATGGGGACCAGGGCGTCGTCCAGTTTCGACTCCGTCCGGTCGGCGTACCGTCCGAGGTACGTCTCGATGAGCCCGTCGGTCAGCCGGACGGCGACCCACACCAGTGAGACGATGAGCAGTATCTCGGCGACGACCACCAGTATCTCCTCGGCCGCCGGCGTCGGGGTCAGCACCTGCCGGCCGAGGGCGGCCGCCACGACCACGCCGAGCAGCGATATCGGCCCGCCCAGCGACCGGACGACGATGTCGTCCACCTCCGTCCTCGTCGCCGCCGTTTTCTTCCTGAGACGCCGCTCGTAGACGAAACTCAGCGCCCGTCCCACCACGGCCCCCGCGATCAGGATGGCCAAGAACGTGATGTACTGTGACAGGCTGCTCCCAAAGTAGGTTATCTCCGACAGCGATTCGACCTGCATAGGCACACCGGTCCGTCCATTCCGACTTATGGGTGGCGGTGCGGACCCCCGGATCGGGCTGGCCCGCCCGCGCCGTGGGTCCCCCGGGTCGCACGTGTGAACATTACCGGCCGGCGGCCGGCGCGAGGCCCCGACGGGGCCCGGCCGACGCCGACGGGGTCACCGGACGGTCGTGTCGACGAGGCCGAACCGCGTTCCCGTGCCGTGTTCGTCGGCGTGTTCGTAGACGACGTGGGCGGTAGCGACGTCCTGGATGGCGAGGCCGGTGGAGTCGAAGACGGTGACACCGTCGGCGTCGGTCCGGCCCGGCGTCGCGCCGGCGACGATCTCGCCCACCTCGGCGTAGATGTCGTCGTCGTCGATGCGACCCTCGCTCCAGGCGACGTTGATCTCCCCGGAGTGGGTACACTGCTCGTAGTCGTCGATGACGAGCGTCGCCTCGGGGAGGATCGCGGGGTCGAGCTCCTGTTTGCCCGCGGCGTCGGCGCCCATGGCGTTGATATGGGTGTGGTCGCCGACGTCGGCGGCCTCGACGATGGGCGAGCGGACGGGCGTCACCGTCGAGAGGACGTCACAGCCGGCGGCCTCGGCGATGGAGCCGCCGCGGACGTCGAACGCGTCGTCGAAGCGGTCGACGAACGCCTCGACGGCGGCCGCTCGTCTGTCGGCGACGACGACCTCCTCGATGTCGCGGACGACGCTGATCGCCTCGAGCTGCGTGTACGACTGGACGCCGGCGCCGACGATGCCGAGCGACGTGGCTCCCTCGACGGCGAGGTGGTCGGTGGCGACGGCGGCGGCGGCGCCCGTTCGCTGGCGGGTCAGCGTCGTCCCGTCCATGATGGCCAGCGGGAAGGCCGTCGTTGGGTCGGAGTAGATCATCGTCCCCATCACCGTCGGCAGGTCGTACTCGTCGGCGTTGTCGGTGTGGACGTTGACCCACTTGATGCCGGCGGCGTCCCAGTCGCCCGCGTCCATGTAGGCCGGCATCGACCGGAAGTCGCCGCTATACGCCGGCAGTTCGATGTAGGACTTGGCGGGCATCTGCACGTCGCCGGCCTGGTAGGCCGCGAAGGCCTCCTCGACGGCGACGATGACCTCCTCGGTGCGCGCGCTGTCGGCGACGTCCTCGGGGTCCAGCAACAGCGTCTCCATGCAATCGTGATCGGATCGGCGTACACTTATCTCCCCGCATTCCGACCGCGATAGTGTTCAGACAAGGATCTCAGGGTCCAGAAAGCCCTCGGCACTCTCGACTCCCGCAACTCGCTGCGCGCGTTCGCTCGCGGTGCTCGCTCTCGTGCTTGCGTCGTCGAGGTTCGCCGAGAGCGCCTCGCCCTTTCAGTCCGCCAGGATCCGGGTGGTTCCCCGGCAGAAACGGACCGGCTCGCCGGTGGTTATCTGAACACCGCCCTGACCGCAGCCGTCAGAGCCACTTGACGACGCCGCCCAGGTCGAACGGCAGGTCGCCGCGGCGGTAGCCCTCGACGCGGCCGTCGGGGCGAGCCCGGAAGACGACGGTCGGCTCGTGGCCGACGCCGGGGCGTTCGCCGCCGACGGCGGCCCACTCGTCGTCTCGGAAGGAGGTGCAATCGATGAACAGCGCCGAGTCGGGGTGTTTCGCCAGCTGGTCGGAGCGCTTCGACCGGCCGGTCTCCCGGACGGCGGCGACGGGGTGGTCGGCGCCGGACCGGCGGGCCGGCGGCTCCGGCCGCGTCACCTCGACGAGGTCGCCGCCGACGGCGAAGTCCAGCGCGTGGCCGCTTTCCTGCTCGACCTCCGGCTCGAAGTCGAGGTCGGCGTCGGCCAGCAGCTTCGCGACCGTGAACTCCGCCATCGTCGCCCGCATCCGCCCGACGTCGTAGCCGTCGGAGGTGCCGAGCTTCGCGGCCATCGTGTACCGGTGGGCGTCCAGCACGCCCGTCGACAGCAGCGACGCGTAGAAATCGAGCCCCTCCTCGCGGGTCGCGTCGGGGAAGCCGGCGGCGTCCTCGGCGAAGAACCGCCGCGTCGTGTGGCGGCCGTCCTTCGAGCAGAACACCGGCAGGAAAAACCAGGTGACGTACCCGAATTCGGCGAGCCACGGGTCGGTGAGCTCGACGCGGGCGGTGAGCTCCCGCTGGGCCCACCGGGAGACGGCGTACGGCGCCTCCCCGAACGTCACCTTCTCGGTCCGCCACAGCGGCTCCGGCGTTTCGGTGTTGCCGAGCCAGTAGGCCCGCCCCGGCCGGTAGCAGAACAGCGCGACGTCGCCGTTGTCCATCTCCAGCCGGCAGGTCTCGTAGCGGTCGTCGGCGACGCGGAACCAGGGGTCCTCGAGCCGCGCGCCGAACGACGACTTCAGCGGCGCAAGCAGCTCCGCGGCGACCCGGTCGTCCGTCCACGTCTCGTCCGACCGGCGGAATCGGAGGGGACCAGCCACGGTCCGAGTAGCGGGCCGCGTCGTTTAGCGGTTGTGCTCGGCGACCATCACATAAACCACCGGGCATCATCCGCGATACATTGATTACCCGGAGTTCATTAGTCATCTGTCGTTACCATGTCAATGGGTGCCTATGACGAGGACGAACACGAGCGCCGCGAGGAGAAGGCCTCGAGCGTGGACGCGTCCTTCGACGACGAGCGCACGGAGTACGACGGGGAGCTGGAGTACGACTCGGGGGAGTCGGCGGAGGCGCTTCTCG
>PXRZ01000052.1 GCA_003022945.1 Halobacteriales archaeon QS_8_69_73
GGCACCGAGCAATCCCGCGAGTACGGGCACGGTCGAACACGAGCAAAACGGCGTCACGGCACCCAGGCCTGCCGCCGCGACGTTCCCGCTTCCGCGGTTCCGCTCCCGGAGCATCGCCTCGACCTTCTCGGGCGGCAAGTACTCCTCGACGAGCCCGACGAGAAACGACGCTCCGACGAACAGCGGCACGAGAATCGCCGCCAGACGGACGAAGTACGCCCACGAATCCAGCAGCGCGGTCTCGATACCGGACGGAATCATGTTCCCTCCGCGAGCGCGTCGGCGATATCGAGCAACTGGAGGACGGCCGTATCACCGATGCGGTAGTACGTCCACCTGCCCCGTCGACGCGTGTTGACGAGTCCGGCGTCTTTGAGCTCGCGGAGGTGACTCGCGACGGTCGACTGCGGAGCGTCGAGGACGACCTGGATTTCACAGGCACACAACTCCCCGTCTCTGAGCGCTTCGAGGATGCGAATCCGGTGCTCGTTCGAGAGTGCCTTGAACACCGCTCGTGGTGCTTCGAGTTCCATCGGCCATCTCCGGTTACTCCCCGTTGTCGACTTCTTCGATCTCGACGCCACAGCAGGCGTCGTCGTCAGTTTCTGACTCAGTTCCGAACAGTGCGTCCGTAATCTTCCCGAATAGCGAGTTCGCCATACGAATCGATAATACTCGATATGCCACTAATAGTTTTCGGCGGCAGGGAGTCTCCGCCGTCCCCGTATCAGCCCTTTGGGACGTCTCATCCGCGAGAGGTGCCGTACTGCCGTTCAGATGTATGTACGACTGCGTATCGAGTCGTCACTTTCGTATTGGCGAATATCGAATCGTTTACGTTGTTCTGGTGGTCTCGACTCCACGGGCCACCCGACGCGGTCGGCGACAGCCTCGAGCGCCCGGTACTCGGAGTCGGAGTAGGCGACGACCCGCACCTCGGACGGCATCGGGGTCGTAGGCGGCGATCTCCTCGCAGACGAGTTCGGCGCCGGTCTCGAACTCGAACCCGGCGACGCCGGTCGCCCGGCCTCCGCCACATATGAACGTCCCGGCCATCCGGACCACAACGCACAAGAGTCGGCTTTCCCTCTGTGACGGTGTCACATGAGCACACCGGTCATCGTCGACGCCGTCCGGACGCCGTTCGGCAAGCCGGACGGTTCGTTCAGCGACACGCACCCACAGGATCTCGCGGCCGAGCCGCTGACGGCGCTCCGCGAGCGCAACGGCTTCGATCCCGAGACAATTGAGGACGTCGTCTACGGCTGTGTCACGCCCGTCGACGAACAGGGGCTGAACATCGCCCGCCTCGCGCCGATGGTCGCCGGCTGGGGCGACGGGGTCCCGGGCGTCCAGCTCAACCGGATGTGCGGCTCCGGCCAGCAGGCGGTCAACTTCGCGGCCGGACAGATCGCCGCCGGCTACCACGATGTCGTCGTCGCCGGCGGCGTCGAGCACATGACGCGCGTCCCGATGGGCTCGGACGGCCAGAGCGTGACCGACACGTACTTCGAACACTTCGACGAGCTGACGACCCAAGGCGAGGGCGCCGAGCGCATCGCCGAGGAGTACGGCTTCTCCCGGGAGTCCCTCGACGAACTCGCCGCCGAGTCCCAGCAGCGATGGGGCGAGGCCGCCGCCGCGGGAAAGTACGACGACCAGGTGGTGTCCGTCGAAACGCAACTGGACGACGAGAGAGTCACCGTCGAGGAGGACGAACACCCCCGGCCGGAGACGACCGTCGGGACGCTGTCGGGGCTACCCCCCTCGTTCCGGAGTTCCGAGAACGGCTTCCACCACGCCGGCAACTCCTCGGGCATCGTCGACGGTGCCGGCGGGCTGCTGGTCGCCAGCGAGGCCGCCGCCGAAGCCCACGGCTGGGAGCCAATGGCTCGCGTCGTCGACACCCACGTCGTCGGCGTTGACCCCGTGACGATGCTGACGGGGCCGATTCCGGCCACGAAGGAGATTCTCGAGGAGAACGACCTGACGGTCGACGACGTCGACCGCTTCGAGGTCAACGAGGCCTTCGCGTCGGTCGTCGCCGCCTGGCTCGAGGAGACCGGCGCCGACTGGGGCCGGACCAACGTCTGGGGCGGCGCCATCGCCCACGGTCACCCGCTCGGGGCGACCGGGTCGGCGCTGGTCGGCAAGCTCCCCTACCAGCTCGAGGAGTGTGACGGCCGCTATGGCCTGAGCGCGATGTGTATCGGCTTCGGACAGGGGATCGCCACCATCGTCGAGCGATTATAATTCGGGATGAGGAGCCGTTGTCGCACGCAGACTCGGCTTCCTCGTTCCTTCCCAAATGCTTTAGCCACCGCTTTCACGCGGTTTCCTACTTGACTGAGGACGGATGGACTCGATCGGTAGTCCGTCTTGCCTCAAACAATCGTTCACGTGGGGACTGGGACTGCCCACGGCCTCGCGCGACATCGACGAGCATCGAGACGTATGAGTTCCTCGGAGGCAACTCCGAGTCGCTCGTGGCGTAACGGGGAGACTTTCACCCGCCCTCAACCTCGACTCCGACCCAGTAGTAATCGTCTTCGTACGTGATATGGCCGTTGTAACAGTCGGTATCGAGCAACGCCGGAGAGTTCGCGGACTCGTACTCGCCGCGGTCGGCGGTCCCGAAGTCGACGCCCTCGATTGCGGCTTCGAACTCCGCTCGGGCGGCGTCCGGGAGGGCCTCGAACTCACAGACGGACGCCTCGCCGGGGTCCGACTCCGGCGGCTCGACGATGACCTGGTACGTCGACTCGCCGACCTCGCTGTCGTCGTTCCCGTCGGTTTCGGTCTCGTCGTCACTTTCGCTGCCGTCGCTCCCGTCGCCCGGGTTACCGCCGGTACACCCCGCGATCGCCACCGGTAATGCACAGGAGAGGAAGGCTCGGCGTCTCATATGTAATGTTCCATGTTAGAGGAGTAAATGCTTCCTGCTCTATTTGAGTGATATTTATTGCAGGTAGCGACTCTCCGTTCTTCCCCAAGTTCCGGAATCCACTGGTCCCGGTGGCCTCGGGTGCGGACGCTGTCGGTGTTGCAATCGTTGCTCCGGTCGTCCCGGCCGCCCTGATGATGATACTGTCGCGTCGCGGTCGGCCGCGGAACTCGCCACGTGCCGAAGGAATAGGTTCTGCTCGCGCGCTTAGCAGTGGAGGGTCCCGGTGCGGCCGCGAGCGGGGTGGCTATTTACCTCTCGACGCCGAAACGGCGGGTATGCAGGAGACGCGCAGACGGGTGCTGGAGGCGCTGGCCGACGGCCCGGTCGGCGGGCCGGCGCTGGCCGACCGGCTCGGGGTTTCGCGGGCGGCCGTCTGGAAGCACGTCGAGGCGCTCCGGGAGGCCGGCTTCGGCGTCGAGAGCCGCGACGACGGCTACGCCCTGACCGACGTCCCGGAGTTCGGCGGCGCGGCCGTCGAGTTCGGCCTTGAGGCGCCGTTCGACGTCGACTACCACGACAGCCTCCCCAGCACGAACGACCGGGCCCGCGAGCTGGCCGGCGAGGGCGCCGACGACGTCGTCGTCCTCGCCGACGAGCAGACGGGCGGCCGAGGCCGGCTCGACCGGGAGTGGGCCTCGCCGTCCGGCGGCGTCTGGCTCAGCGCGGTCTGCCGGCCGGAGCTGCCGCCGGCGCGGGTGCCGGTGTACACGCTGGCGGCGGCCGTCGCGACGACGGCGGCCGTCCGTGAGGTCGGCGTCGATGCCCGCATCAAATGGCCCAACGACGTGCTGGTCGGCGACAACGAGCGGAAGGTCGCTGGTATCCTCACCGAGATGGAAGGGGAAGCCGACCGGGTGTCGTGGGTAGTCGTCGGCGTCGGGCTGAACGCCAACATCGACGCCGGGGCGGTGCCGGAGACCGCGACGACGCTGCGAGAGCGGGTCGGCGACGTCGACCGGGCGGCGCTGACGCGGGCGCTTCTGGAGCGGTTCGACGAGCTACGGGCCGACCCCGAGTCGGTGCTGCCGGCCTGGCGGGAGCGGGCGGCGACGCTCGGCCGCCGGGTCCGCGTCGAGACGCCCGGCGGCGAGGTGGTCGGCGAGGCCGTCGACGTCGAGTTCCCCGGCCGACTGATCGTCGCGACCGACGACGGTCGCCGGCGCGTGTCGGCCGGCGACTGCGAGCACCTGCGGCCGGTCTGAGCTACTCCAGGGCCTCCGACACCGCCGGGTCGGCGGTGACGCGCTCGCCGTCGGCGGGCGCCTCCCCCCGCGGCCGGCCTCGCCGTCGACCGGTGCTCGAACTCGCAAGTGTTACACCGCAGACGGGACGTACCGGCCGCACGGGCCGAACGTAATGCACAGGACGACCTGGCGTGGTCCCTACTCGTCCGGGGAGCCGGGGGTCCGGACCGCCGCCAAGTCATTCGAGTCGTCGCGGTCCGGGTGGTGGAGCGCCTCGCCGCTCTCGCCGTCGAAGAGGTGAACGCCGTCCTGCGGGAGCCCGACGCGGACCCGGGCGCCCTCCCGGTGTCTCGCCGGGCGTCGCAACGGTCACCTGAGGACCCGCCGACAGGGTGACGTACACGAACGACCGCTCGCCGACCGGTTCGACGACGTCGACGCGACCCGAAAAGCCCGGCGCCCCGTCGCCGGCGTCGGCTGCCACCGTCGGGGCCTCCGGTCTGAACCCGAGCGTCACCCGCCCGCCCCCGGCGTCGGCCGCGGCGGTCGCCAGCCGGTCGGTGGCCGGATACTCGATGGGGCCGCCGAACGTCGACGACCCGGGGTCGAAGGTGCAGTCGAGCAGGTTCATCGACGGCTCGCCG
>PXRZ01000053.1 GCA_003022945.1 Halobacteriales archaeon QS_8_69_73
CGACGAACGCGTCGGTCATCTTACCTAAGGGAACGGAGGTTCGACTCTTTAGGCTTACGACACCGTCAGCGACGGGAATCGGTCGGCGACGACCGAGACGCCGCGCGGGTGACGGTCGCGCGACAGCCGTCTGCGCGCGCCGAGACGCCGACCGGGTCGCCCTGCCGGGCTGGAAATGCGTTCTGCACCCGGGTCGTGGGACGACCCTGAACGTCGAACGGGTCGTCCCGAGGGACGCGATTCCGAGCGTCGAGACCCGGCGTTCGGGCCTGGTTGCGACGGCGCAGCCGACGACCGGGTCGTCGTTCACGAGCTGGCCGACGGGCCGGCGCGGGCTTACCCGCTCCGGTATCTCCACTACGAAATCGTCGACGACGTCGCCAACCGGCCGGTCGCGGGACCTGGTGCCCGCTCTGCGGCAGCGCCGTCGTCCACGACCGCCGGATCGACGGCCGGCGGTTCTCCTTCGGCGTCTCCGGGAGACTCGCCGACGACCTCGTGATGTACGATCGCGAGACCGGCTCCGAGCGGAAGCGGTCGCCCGGGGAGCGCATCGCCGAGCCACCCCGAGGGACCGGACCGACGATCCTGCCGGCGGCCGCCGTCGAGTGCGATGCCTTCCGGGCCCACGACGGCGTCGTCCTGGCCCCCGGCGAGAGCGAGGCCGCCGGCTCGACCCCGTCCCGGCGCGGTGGCCGTGCGCCTTCGTCCGGCAGGACGACCACGGCCACGACGCCTTCCTGGCGCCGCTGCCGGAGTGACCGTTCGTCCACCGGCAGCGACCGGACTCCAGTTTTATGACACTCCGGCCCGTACCGGTGGTCATGAATGTCCGCGAAGCGACCGTCAGCGACGGACCGGCGGTGCGATCCATCGCGGTACGGTCGATGGAGGCGTCGTACTCGCTGAGCCCCAACACGATCGAAAACGCCATCAGAAAGTGGTACGGGGTCGACGGCTTCGCCGAAAAGCTCGACGACGACGACGTGTTCGTGTTGCTCGCCGAACTGGAGGGCGAACCGGTCGCATTCTCCGAGAGCGTCGTCGCCGGCGACCGCGGCGACATCAACTGGCTCCACGTCGCCGCGATGTACCGCGGGAAGGGTATCGGCCGGGAGCTGTACGAGGCGACCCGCGACCGCCTCGAGGACGCCGGCGCCGAGACCATCCGCGGGCTCGTGCTGGCGGACAACTCCGAGGGCAACCGCTTCTGGGAGGCCCAGGGGCTGACGAAGGCCGGCGAGGGCTCCGTCGAGGTCGACGGCACCGCCTTCATGGAGAACGTCTACGCCGACCAGGAGGCGATCGACCTCGAACCGGTCGCCATCGACGGCCGGGAGCTGTACGTCGACCGCAGCGACGCCGACCGCGGCTCGGCCGGCGACTTCTACACCGTCTACGACGACGAGGCCCGCGAGACGAAGTACGGCTACTACTGCGGCGCCTGCCAGACCCTCGTCACCTCGATGGATGCCATGGGTCGGCTGGAGTGTCCGGAGTGCGACAACGCCCGCAGGCCGACCCGCTGGGACGCCGCCTACATGTGAGGCGGTCGGGCGGGGGCGAGGGTGGGGTCCGGTCCCGTCTCCCTGCTCGCTCTGCTCTGCTCCGTTCCGTCCCATCCTCGCTCCGACCGGCCGCGGCCCGTCAGTCGAGCCGCTCCGGCTCCGCGGTCAGCTCGGAGTCGACGTCGCCCGTGTTGCGCGTCCCGGCCGGCTCGAACAGCAGTATCTCGGCGCTCCCCTCGGCGACGGGCCGATGGTCGACGCCGCTGGGAACGACGACGAACTCTCCGGCCTCGAGAGTCACGTCCGGCTTTTCGTAGAGCTCGATCCGGAGCCGGCCGTCGACGACGAGGAACAACTCGTCGGCGTCGTCGTGGCGGTGCCGGACGAACTCGCCGTCGGCCCGCGCGAGCTTCACCGCCTGGCCGTTGAGCTCGCCCGCCAGCCGCGGCGACCACGGCTCCTCGACGGCGTCGAACGCCTCCCGGAGATTCACCTTCTCCATACCGCCGGGAGGGCCGCCGGTCGGAAATAGCTCACCCGATGGGCAGGCCGCCGAGGGCCGGCGGCCGCTTATGCCCGGTCCCAGGTCGGCTCGTAGTCGCCCTCGACGGGCGGCTCCGCGGCGACCCACTCGGCGCGGGCCGCGTCGCTCGTGATGGTCCTCGTAGGCCCGCCGTCGACGCTGTAGGTGACCGTCACCGTCGACAGCGAGCAGTGGGCGTTGTACCGCAGGCTGTCGTCGGGGGTCATGTAGGCGACGGTCTGCCAGTGGTCGGCGGGCGCCTCGACGGTCGCCTGGGCTGTACGGCAGGACGTCACGCACCCGGTTGAGCGGGTACACCTCGCCGTCGACCCGGAAGCACAGCGACAGCTTCCCGTCGAGCCGCAGCGCCTCCAGCGTCGCCTCGGCTTCCTCGAAGGCGTTGCACTGCACCCACGTCCACTCCTTCGGTGGACTCATCGACGACACCGTATGTCCCTGGTGGCCCGGCGCCGCCTCCAGCTCGATCGTCCGGTCGCCGACGGTCACTTCGCCGGACATCCGCACCGATTCGTTGCGGCTCCAGTGCTTGCCCGTTCCGGCGACCCGCGACAGCAGGTCCGTCAGCGTCTCGCTCCGCAGCGGCGTGAAGGCGTAGTCGTCCGGGCGGTACTCCAGATCCCAGGCGACATCGTCGACTGCGCCGGTCGCCGACGAGGAGGTCAACACGGCGTCGCCGACGGCGAGCTCGAAGGGGTCGCCCTCGGCGTCGACCGCCGCGGGTGGCACCGCCCGGGAGACGAACGTCGAGTTCGCCGGCTCCGCGCGGTCGGTCAGCGCCGCCCACAGCCGGCCCTCCCGGCGGCCGCCCGCGGTCGACAGCAGCGTGTACCGGTACCAGAACGCGACGCTGCCGTCGGCGGGGCTCACGAGCGAGTACCACACCTCCCGGCCGGGCTCGCCGACCGCCGGCGGCCACCTCTCGACCGGGTCGTTCGGGTCCGGGTACATGTGCCGTCTCCCGTTCCCGCGCCGATTATACCTGTTGCATAGCCCCGGGCGGATTCGAACCACCGTCAACGGCTGTCCTCCGCGGGGGCGTGGCGCCCGGCGCGTCCAAAGGCCGTTATGATTGGCCGCTACACCACGGGGCTACGGTCGGTCGTACCGTCCCGCCGTACTTCAACACTTCGAGAATCAGTCCGCCGGCTCCGACTCGGCGACGTCGAGCAGCTCGCAGGCGTCGGTCTCGGCGTCGAAGCAGTCCGGACAGCGCTCTCGGCGGTCGATGATGGTGTCGAGCCGCTCGGCGACGGTCTCGTCGATGACGCTTTCCAGCTGGCGGGCCTCCGCGCGGAACTCCTCGACCTCCAGGACGCTGTGGAGGAACCGCTCGATGATGCAGTAGGTCTGTAGTGCTTCGCTCGCCCGCAGGATGCCCTCGTCGGTCAGCGAGACGCCCTCGTACTTCTCGTGGTCGGCGAGGCCGTCGCTTTCGAGCTTACCGATCATCTCGTTCGCGCTCGCCGGGCTCACCTCGAGGCGGTCGGCGACCGCCCCGGTCGAGGCCGGGCCGTTCTCCTGCTGTTGAATCAGGTATATGCTCTTCAGGTACTGGTCCTGCGTGTTCATGTCTCGTCCTCCATCAGTTCGGTCACCTCCTCGACGCCCTCGGCTTCCTCCTCGCGGATGGCCCGCAGCACCGACAGCAGCCGCTCCCGGCCGACGGTGAACCGCACGTCGGAGCCCTCGATGGCCGTTATCAGGTCGTCGTAGAACTTGTACGCCGTCTCCTCGTTGCATAGTTGGTCGTAGAGCACGCCGTCGAAGTCCGTGTCGGACTCGTAGCGGGCGGCGACCAGCTTTTCGATCTCGCCGTATGCCACCGGGTCGGCGTCCAGCTCGTCGACGAGTTCCTCGAGCCGACGGCGGTGCTCGGCGGACTCCTCTGCGGCCTCGCCGAGCAGCGAGACGATCTCGTCGCCGAGTTCCTCCTCGTCGAGCGTCTCGTGGTGCTTGTGGGCCCGCGCCTCGACCACCTCCTCCAGCACCATCCCGATCTGCAGCAGCCGCGCCAGCTGGTGGTCGGAGGCGACCGGATACGAGAGGCTCACGCCGTCACCCCGCACCCGACGAGCGGTACGCCGGTCATACTTGATCGTCGGGTTCCGGCGAACTTAAGCGGTTCCCTCCGCCAGCGACCGGATCGCCTCGGCGCCGCGCCACGCTAACGCGGTGCCAACCGACAGCGTGCCGACGACGTGGAGCAGCCCCCAGAGATACAGGGGCAGTCGACTGTCACCCAGTGCCGCCCCGTACAGTACCTCGAACGCGACGAGTGGCAGCAGCAGCGCGGCCGTCGCCCCCGCGCCGGCGAACAGCAGTCGTCGCTGGCGATGCCGGAACGAGACCCCGTGGCCCTCCCCCGGCCGTATCGCCAGCCCGAGCGCGAACACTACGAACCCGAACAGCCCGACGACGAGAGGACCACCATCGCCAGGCCCTACACAAGCCCCTCGCCGTCCGGCACCGATGCCAGCGACAGAACGCCGTCGACGGCGAACGCGACGAGCAGCGCGCCGACGGCGGCGACCGGCAGCTGTAGCGACCCGAGCGCCGAACGGACGTTCATCCCCGTCCGATCGAATCGCCAATAAATTTCTTCTGCCAGCCGGCGAAAACAGCGACGATGATCGTGCGTGGACGTCTTTTCGGTGGCTTACGGCGGCCCGCCTCCCTACCGAACGATACGACAGTCGTACCAACTCGTCGGCCCTCCGCGGAGTTGAGTGGTTCCTCTCGCGCCGCATTGATTCGAGCGAGAGCCGGCCAGCCGGTGTCGGAGGGACCTCGAACGGAACCGCCCGCTCGCTGCCGCTCGCGTCGAACGCCGTACAGACGCTCCCTGTGTTCACGTCCGACGTGCTCGGCGCCCTCGCGTCGAGCGCCGTTTGGACGGGTTGAGATGCGTCGCAGCGAGCGTAGCGAGCGGCCGACGTCAGCGCAACACTACGACCAATTCGAGCGGCCGGCGGCTCGCTGGTCGGCGAGTTCGCGGTCACGGTCGCGCCTCCCGGGGCCAGAGTGGATGTCTCGCGGGCGACGGGCGGTAACGCTGCCGAACGAAATGCGCAGAACGGCAGGAATGAGAGGGGAAACCTCTCTGACAGGGGTCGTGGGACCCGGCCGCCTGGGGGCCCCGAGCGATGGTCTCGTTTCGAGTTGCCGACTCGTTAGCTGTCCTCGATGAACGGCTCGACGTCCTCCCGGACCTCGCCGGGAGACTTCGCCTCGTCGACGGCGTTCGGGTACGGTGACATACCGTTGAGTTCGTTCAGGAAGCCGGCGTGGCGGGCCTCGACGCTGTGGATCGACGCGGCGGCGGCGAGCACGTCGTCGTTCTCGACGGTCGGACCGGCGCCGGCGTACGCTGCCACGCCCGTGTTCTCCAGGATGCGGGCCGTCTCGATGAAGCTCGTCGGAGAGTCGTACTCGAAGGTGTACTCTGCCTCCGAGTTCGGGTCGCCGCCGAGTTCCTCGACGGTCGAGGTGATGGCGTCGACGTGGGCCTTCTCGTGGTCTCGGACCGTCCGAAGGCGATCGGGGACGGCGCTTTGGATTTCGTCGCCGAACTCCGAGAGCACGTCGGCGCTTTGGATTTCGTCGTCGCTGAACTCCTCGAGGCCGTCGCGGTAGAAGGCGTACTCGAGGTGCTCGAGGGTGAGCGCGAAGTTCAACACGCCGACGTCGTCGGGGTCGCCGGCGTTCTTGCGGTCGTACTCCGCGTCTTCCTCCAGGTCGCTCATCGTCGTGCTCCCGCCGATGTCGGCCTGGAAGAACGGATTGGCCGCCTCCGTGACCTCCTCGGGGGACTGCGCCTCGTCGAAGGCGTCCGGGTACGGTGACTCCTGGTTGAGGACGTTCAGGAAGCTGGCGTGACGGGCCTCCACGCTGTGGATTCCGAGCGCCTCCGAGAGGAGGTCATTGTTCTTGATCGCCGGCGCGGCGCCCTTGTAGGCGGCGACGCCGGTGTTCTCGAGGACCATCGCCGTCTCGATGAACGTCTCCGGGGACTCGTACTCGTCTCGATACGGCCCGGAATCTCGCCTCTGATCCTGTCTCCGTAGACCTGGACCTGGTCGGCGTTCCGGAGCTGTTCGTCGTCGAACTCCTCGAGACCGTCGCGGTAGAAGGCATATTCGAGGTGCTCGAGCGTGAGAGCGTAGTTCAGAACGTCCACGTCCGGCTGACTCATCGATTCCTCGTCGGTCTCCCCGTCGGTCGGGGTGGGCTCGTCCATCGAGCCGTCCATGTCCGTGTCGGTGTCGGTGTCGGTGCCGCCGTCGCCGTTACCGTTGCCAGCGCAGCCGGCGAGGGCTGCCGCTCCGAAGGCGGCCGTGCTCGCGAGGACCTTGCGCCGCGATGTCATGGCTCGATAGACGCGTTCCCGGTCGTCGGCGTCGTTGTAGTCTTCCGATGTCATCTTCACTTCGAACGATCTGCTTTTCTACGCAAGAGGCTTGGCCGAATTCAGACCCAATTTCATCCGGGAAGGCGTTCGGTCGGTCGGACGGATCGACGACCCGAATTTCACCACAATCGCCCCGCTGCGGCGGTAACGACTCGGATCCCTCGGATCTCCGCCGCGGCCTCTCCCGTCGTCCGGTGGGACCCATCGCAGACGGACGCGGTGCTGCCCGACATCGACCATCCTCTTCGCAGTTTACGAACCGCGGGAGCGGTGGCCCGAACGGCCCCATTGCCGGCGCGACGATAGCCGATGCACGCACGCAGACCGCGCGTTGCGGGGCCGAGCGAGCCCAGCGAGGGAGGCCTCGGAACGAAGCGAGCGGGAGGGGGCGTTCGGAAACGCCGTCATCACCGCCGACGTCCGTTGCTCCCTCGTAATTACATACTAAACTCTCCTCCTCCCGGAGAGTTTTTGTAGGCATGTTGAGATTCCGGGAGTATGCCGGAGCAGTCGGCCAACACGATGCGGGAGCGAGCCGAGCGGAGCAACCTGGTGATGTACCTCCTGCTCGAGCTCCCCCGGCTCGTGGTCACCTTCCTGGTTCTAGTAGTGATCTTCGTCGGCGTCGTCGGTGCCTCTCTGGTCATCGACGGCGCCGCCGCCGCGCTCGTCGCCGACACCCCGGTAGCGACGACCTTCCAGTCGCTCATCGGCGCGACGGTGACCGGCGTCACCCTCGTGCTGACGCTCAACCAGCTGGTACTCTCCCAGGAACTCGGGGCCGTCGACGACCAGTACGACCGGATGGAGGGGGCGATGACGTTCCGCGAGGACGTCGGGGACATCATCGGCGAGACGCCGCC
>PXRZ01000054.1 GCA_003022945.1 Halobacteriales archaeon QS_8_69_73
CGAGGTCGTCGCTTCGAAACAGAAACTCGACGATATCGGCGTCCTGCGGGTCGACACCGGCGACCCCGACCTCGACGAGGAGTTGCGCGGCTGGCAGCGGGTCCGCGTCGGCAAGTTCGAACGCCGGCTGCTGAAGATCGTTTAGTCGGGCGGCGGTGACGCACCCGGCGACGGGAGAGAATCTAGAGAGAGTTCGAGCGGAGCTTGGACAACCTATATCAGACCGTCAATGCCTCCGTCCGGTGTGCAACACGGCGAGGATTCGGCGACGCGACGGATGTCGAGACGGCGGCTGTTGGCGACGACCGGTGTTCTCGCCGCGGGCGGCCTCGCCGGCTGTCTCGGCGGCGACGGCGGAGACGGAGGAAGCGAGGCGGCCGACGGGGACACAGCCGACGGAGGCGACGGCGACGGGAGTGCCGACGAGGGCGCCTGGCGGACGGCGGAGCTGACGACCGTCCGCGGCGAGGAGTCGTTCATCCTCGACGGTCTCGAGCCGCCGGTCGTCGTCCAGTCCTTTGCCGTCTGGTGCCCGAAGTGCGGCCGGCAGTCCGAGGAGTTGGCGGCGCTGGCCGGCTCGACGACGGTCGTCGGGCTCAACACCGACCCCAACGAGGACGCCGAAAGGGTCCGCCGACACGCCGAACAGAACGGTTTCGACTGGCGCTTTGCGGTCGTGCCGGCGGAGATGACGGACTCGTTGGTCGAAGCATTCGGGCCGACGGTCGTCAATGCCCCGAGCACGCCGCTGGTGATCGTCTGCGAGGGTGACGCGACGTTCGACGCCGGCGACGTCCGGAATGCCGAGGCGGTCCGGGCCCTCATCGACGGGTGCTAATGGGGTTCCTCGCCGAGGCCGCGACCTCGTTCACCCTGGGGCTCGCGACGCCGCTGTCGGCCGTCTGTGTCGTCCCGCTCTACCCCGGCTTCCTCGCCTTTCTCTCGAACCAGGGCGACGACGCCCCGCCGATCGCCGTCCTCGGCGTGCTCGTGGCGCTGGGCGTCGTGACGTTCATGGCCACGGTGGGCCTGCTGTTCACGACCGTCCTGGGGACGTCGCTGACGGCCGTCGTCGGGACGGTGTCGCCGCCGGCGTTCGGCCTGCTCGCGCTTCTGGGCGCGGTACTGCTATTCGACCTCCACCCACAGGCCCGGCTGCCGACCGCCGAGCCGTCGCAGACGACCCGGCCGTCGCTGTCGGCGTTCGCCTACGGCGGCTTCTTCGGCGCCATCGTCCTGCCGTGCAACCCGGGGTTCATCTCGGCGTTCTTCGCCCGGGCGTTTCTCTTTTCCGATCCGGTGACGAGCATGGCCAACTTCCTGGCGTTCGGCGTCGGCATGGGGACGCCGCTTCTGGCCTTCGCCGTCGTCTCCGAGCCGTGGCGCGACCGCGTTCTCGGCGTCCTGACCGACCACCGGCGGGCGGTCAACGCCGCCACCGGTCTCGTCCTGCTCGGCATCTCGCTGTACTACCTGCTGGTCGTCTTCGAGGTGGCGGGGTCGCTCGTATAAGGCCCCCGCGAGCGCTCGGGATGCCGCCCCCGGCCGCCCCGGACGGGGTCGACGCCGACGGGTGACGCGTCTCGACCGCCGGTCGACGTGACCATCGCCCAGTATAACCGGCTTTCGGGCGCTAACTTTACATACCGACAGTATTAGTACAAGCGGCTCGTTCTGCGGTACGATGTCCGAACAGACGAGACGTTCGATGCTGAAGCGACTCGGAATCGCGGGCGTCGTCGGCACGGTCGGCGGCGCTAGTGCCGGTGCCGGCGTCGCCGGCGGCGACGGCCCGGCCTACGACCAGGGGCTCGAACTGGTGGGACACTCGCTGCTGTCGGACCCCGCCGGTTCGTTCGCGGACTCCGACATCGATCCCAGCGGGGAGTTCGCCGTCGTCGGCGGCTACCAGGGGACCGGCGGGAGCTTCCTCGTCGACCTCTCACAGCCCGCCGACCCCCTCGAACTCCACCGGGTACCGGGGACCAACGAGGACGAACTCAACGCCGACGTGAAGTTCGACCCCCGGACGACCGCCGACGGCGGCGTCTACTACCGGACACAGGAGGGCGGCCCCGCCGGCGTCGAGGTAGTCGACTTCGGGTTCTCCGAGGGGTGTCGACCCCGTGACCCGAAGGTCGTCGCCGACCTCGACATCGGCGACACCCACAACGTCGAGACGGTCCAGCGCGACGACGGGACGGTATACCTCTATGGGGCCAACGAGGAGGGCGCAGGTCTCGACGTCGTCGACGTGACCGACCCGGCGAACCCGCGGGTCATCACCGCGGTCGGCCCCCGTGGCGACGTCCACGATGTCGACTACGACGCCGAGCGGGACCTGCTGCACGTCGCCTACATCAGCGGGCGCTTCGTCGGCTACGCCATTCTCGACGCCTCCGAGCCCGAGACGCTGCCGACGATCGGCACCTTCAATTACGACGGCGCCAAGGACTACGACGACGTTACTCAGGGGAGCTTCGAGATCGACGAGGGGTTCGAGAACTGCCACTACGCCACCGCCGACCCCGACCGCGGGCTCGCGTACGTCGGCGACGAGAAGGGGCTACAGGTCCCCGGCGGCAAGCACGTCTTCGACATCGGCTACGACGTCGGCTCCCTGGAGAATCCGGTGCCGATCGGCTTCATGAACACGCCGAACGTCGAGCTCCAGGAGGAGCCCGACGAGCTGTTCGACTGGACCACCCACAACCACTCGGTGGTGAGCCGCGACGACGGGACGTTCCTCGTCGGCGGCGACTACCGCGACGGGGCGGTGCTGTACGACGTCACCGACCCGCGGAACCCGGTCCCGATCGACCAGTACCGCACCGACGACGGCTACCCCAACGCCGGCCAGCCGCTGTTCCCGATCGGCGAGCCGCCGATGGCCTGGACCGCCGAGTACCACGCCCCGAGCGGACTCGTCGTCGTCAGCGACATGGTGACCGGTATCTACACGTTCCGGGTCGTCTGACCCGACCCGACCGGACCTAGTGAAACCTCCGCTCCGTGCCGTCACTGCGGCAGGGTCGTCGCGGCGGAACGCCGGCGGCGTAATCGCAGCCGCTGTGATTCCGGACGGCGACCGCCGGCGGCTTCGAAGGGGCCTCGCACTGGTGTAGTGGGAGTGTACCGCCGTCCGACGGCCCCCTCCGGCCGCTGCCTTCGCGGGGTCCGGCCGGGCGTGAGGTACTTTACTCGAGGGCGACGAGATACGGACGTGCCGCGGCCGGAGATACCGGATGACGACCCTGAAAACCACTCGTTCGGGGAGCCGCCCGACAGGAGCGGCCCGAGCCCGGAGCGGGTGGTGCTGGCCGCCGTCGGGACGCTGCTGACCGTCGGGGCCGGCGTCACCCTCCTCGCCGGGCCGATCGTCGCGGTGCGGCCGGCGGTCATCGCCGCGGTCCTCGTCGCGTTTCTGCTCGGCTCGGCGTCCGGACCGGAGCTCCCGCTCCCGTCGGCGCTCGCGGAGTGGGTCGGCGGGGACCGGGTCGACCGCCGCGAACTCGCGCTGGCCGTCTACGCCCGCCTCCCCGAGCGGGAGCAGTTGACGGCCGGCGGCGGGGACGTCGAACTGACGGAGAGCGGTCGGGTCGCCGGCGGCCGCCCCCGACAGATCGCCGAGGAGCTCCGTCGGTCGGGCGACGCCGACCCGGACGCTGATCGGGTCGCGCGTGCCCTCGAAGAGCTGGAGTCGTCGCTGTCGGACGTTCACGCGACGGCCGACGGCCGGTACTACAGGGAGAAACCGGTCGGCTACGACGACCGATTATAGCCCGAGTTCGCGCCCGAGAACGACGTGCTGGATCTCGCTGGTCCCCTCGCCGATCTCCATCAGCTTGGCGTCGCGGTAGAACCGCTGCGGCGGGAAGTCGGTGGTGTAGCCGTAGCCGCCGTGGACCTGGACGGCGTCCTCGGCGACCTCGCGG
>PXRZ01000055.1 GCA_003022945.1 Halobacteriales archaeon QS_8_69_73
CGCTGCACGAGGTGCTCGGGGCGACGGCCTCCGCGCGGGCCTCCTTTTACCTCTACAACACACGCGAGGAAGTCGACCGCCTCGTGGAGGCCATCGACGACGCCCGGCAGCTGTTCGCCTGACGGTCGTCGGCAGTACGGCTGCTGTATCGGAGCCGAACGGCGAGACGCCCGACCGGTACGTGCGAGCGATGCGGTGGCAGAGATCGAAATGCTATCCCTTGTCGGAATCGGCGTGCCGAACGAGACGTTCGTACTCAGCGAAGATTTGCTCTTCTATGTCTGATTTCGGAGTGGGAGTGTCAGGGGTTAGTCGTGATTCGTATCATCTTTGCCTAAGTCCTGGATCAGACAGATCAGCGTCTCGTCTTCGGTATAGCGAAGCGCGTGATCGACCTGGATTCGTTCGCCGTCCTTCCGAACGTACGTGGTGACGCCCGACCAGCGACCGTCGACGGGCACGGTCGGCAGAATCTCGTCATAAATAATGTCAGTTTCGTCCTCGGGGCAGAGAAATTCCCAGTGGGTATCGAGGAGTTTCGCTCGTGCGTACCCCGTCGTTTCGGCGAAGGCTTCGTTGACGTAGAGAAAGTAGCCGTCCTCATCGAGGAGGCTAATGCCTTCGCGGGCGGTCTCCAATGCCTTGAATCCGTGAACCATCTGTTCGTTCGCTCGATATCTGTCGATCGCGTTCCTGATACGGTTCGCGAGGAGGGCGTACTGGCTGGTATCGCGTCCCTTCTGAAGATAATCAGTGACGCCCGCAGAGATGGCCTCACTCGCGATCTCCTCACTTCCTTTTCCGGTAAAGAGGATGAACGGCAGGTCGGGATATCGGATACGGAGTTCACGAAGGAACTCCAATCCGTCCATACCCGGCATGTCGTAATCGCTGACGATACAATCGAGATCCTCCGCATCGAAGTGATCGAGCGCGTCGTGGGCGCTGGTTTCCGTGCTGACGTCGAACATATCGTCCTCGCGTTCCAGGAACCTGGAGGCGAGCTTCACGAACTCCGGCTCATCGTCGACGTGGAGGATTCGATACGTATCCGTCGGTGGCCGAACCACCTCCTCGATATCCAGCCCACTTTCCCCCTGTTCGGAAGTCATGCTACCTATTTAGGGGTACGTCATGTTAATCCTTCTCACCATCTGCGACGCTTCGTCACTGGCGAATACCCGCCCCGTATTCGGCACGTCGGTAGAAATGGGTTAGAAAAGTTGGTAGCTTCTCCGGTGGTTCGTCCGCGTCTCGCTACATCGACTCGGGTTCGGCGCCGTATCGAACGAGAAATCGTACTCACGACCACCGGTGACCGGCCCCGTCCGCACCTGTCGGCTCGGACCGACACGAGACACTTGCGGCCGTACGGACCAGTCTGCCGCGTGCTCGTGGGCGGAGTGCCGCTCGCGGCGGCGGTCGACGGCCTCGCGGTCGGCTTCTACGTCGCGGTCACCGCCCTGCTCGCGTCGGTCGGGCTCTACTACGGACTGCTCGCCGTGGAGCGGGTCGTTCGCGGCGCGGGCGACGGCGACGAGCCGGAGCGGTCCCTGCCGGCGCCCCGTCCGGGCGTCACCGTCCAGGTACCGGTCTACAACGAGCGACACGTCGTCGACAGGCTGCTCCGGGCGGCGACCTCCGGTGGCCGGCCGAGCGGCTCCAAGTGCAGGTCATCGACAACTCGACGGACCGGACTTCCCGGGTCGTCGAGCGGGAGCTGGCCGCGCTCCGCGAGCGGGCCATCGCGGTCGAACACGTGCGCCGGGAGTCGCGGGACGGCTACAAGGCCGGCGCGATGCAGCGGGGCCTGGAGTCGGCGACCGGCGAGTTCGTCGCCGTTTTCGACGCGGATTTCGTCCCGGAGCCGGACTTCCTGGAGGCGACGGTGCCGTACTTCGAGAATCCGGCGGTCGGCTGCGTCCAGACCCGCCGGAGTCACCTCAACGAGTCGCACTCGTGGTTCACGCGGGCGCAGGCACTGGCGCTCGACGCCCACTTCGCCGTCGAGCAGTGGGTCCGGGCGCGGGCCGGGAGTCTGATGAGCTTCAACGCGACCAGCTGCGTCTGGCGCCGGGAGACGCTGGAGGCGGCCGGCGGCTGGTCGTCGGAGACGGTGGTCGAGGACCTCGATTTGACCGCGACGGCGCTGGCCGACGGCCGGGAGTTCGTCTACACGGAGGACTACGCCGTCCCTTGCGAGATACCGGTCTCGCTATCGGGGTTCGTCGACCAGCAGATCCGGTGGGCACGCGGCAGCGCACAGAACCTCCGCGAGCACCTCGGGCGCCTGCTCCGCTCGCCGGCCCCGTCGGGGTGGGCGACCGTCCACTCGGTGCTGCACATGCTCCACTACGCCTTCTATCCGTGTTGCTCCTGTGGCTGCTCGCACACGTCGTCGTGACGCTGACGACGGGCGTACCGCGGTGGGTGCTCGTCGTGGGGTTCCTCGGGACGACGCCGGGGCCGCTGGCGTTCTTCGCCCTGGGTCAGCGGCTCACCGACCGCCCGGGTCGCCCGACGCGCCTGGCGGCCGTCGTGCCGCTGACCGTCGTCGGCGTCGGCATCGCCCGGCGGATGAGTCGGGCGGTCCTCTCGGGGCTGGTCCGGCGCGGCGGTCGCTTCGCCCGGACCCCGAAGTTCCGCGTCGAGAGCCGGGCCCGGTCCTGGCGCGGGCGGACGTACGACCGGCCGCTCGGGACGACCGCGCCGGAACCGCTCCTCGGAGGCTGGTGTGCGGCCGGGGCGGCGCTGGCCGTCGCGTCGGGCGCCCTCGGGACCGTCCCGTCGCTGTCGTTCTTCGCGACCTCGTTCTGGGGCGTCGTCGCCGTCGCCCGGCGCCAGCGGTAGACCTCGCGGGGCGCCGTCGCCGGCCGCCGGCCGTCGGAGGGGACGCTCATCCCGCGCCGCGGTACTCGACGTCGACGACCCGCCACAGCACGAGCGCGGCCGCCAGCCCGAAGGTGGCGACGTTGACGAGGTGCCGGCCGGGGGCCGCGAAGCCGGCCGCGACGACGGCGCCGACGCCGACGCCGAGGTGGGTTCCGATCCCGGGGTCGCGGCCGGAGCGGAGGTCCGCGGCGACGCCGGCGACGGCGACGACTGCGGCGCCGGCGCCGAAGACGACGACCGGCCCCGGCTGGCCGCGGGCCGCGGCGGTTCCCGTCGCCAGCAGGCAGGCCGCCCCGGCGAACAGCAGGAGCAGCCCCTCGTCGGAGAGCCCGGCCAGCGGCACCGTCTCGTCGTCGGACTCGGACGGGCCATCGGCCGACTCGCCGCCCTCCGGCTGGCTCATGCCCCCGACTGTGGCGGGCGGCGGCTTCGGCCTTGCGCTCGACGGCCGGCCGTCGCTCGACCGCCCCGACCGGTGGCCTTTTAGCCGTCATTCCCCTTGTATCGACAACGATGGGACTCGGCTCGGACATGTACCGCCAGCAGATCCTCGACCACTACAAGAACCCCCGCAACTACGGGGAGCTCGAGGACCCGGACATCGAGCACGTCGGCGAGAACCCGATGTGCGGCGACACGATCAAGGTCAGCTTCATCGGCGACGGCTGTGCCATCAGCCAGGCGTCGGCCAGCATGCTCTCGGGGGAGCTACGGGGAGAGTCGCTGTCGGCCGTGCGGGAGATGGACCGCGACGACATCGTCGACATGCTCGGCGTCGACCTCAGCCCGATGCGCATCAAGTGCGCCGTCCTCGCCGAGAAGGTCGCACAGGACGGCGTCGCCATCCACCAGGGCGAGGACGTCGAGGTGACGAAAACCGAGTAGGGCGGCCGGCGGGTTTTGCCGTGGTGTGACGTATCACAGCGTGTCCGGCGAACAGCCACGCCACCAGCCGATGTTCGGACGGGCCGTCCGCGATGAAAACGGCACGAACTCGGCCGTGTCCGGCGATTCGAGGACGGCGGCTTCCACGTGACCAGGGTAGAGGGCGTCTCGACGCTGGCGTAGGCCGAGAGCAAGGTCGGCGAGAAGACGCCGCTGTGGCGGTGCGCCGACTGCGGCGAGTTGGGCGACTCGACGACGTGCCGCAGCCGTGTCCCTCCTCCGGCGGCTCCCCTCGAAACTGCTGACGGCGGCCGACGCGGCCGACGCGACCGACGCGACCGGGGGCTTTTCACTCCGACCGGCCGAACGCGGGGGTATGGATGTCGTCGTCTTCGGGGCCGGAAGCCTCGGCAGCCTGATAGGCGGGCTGCTGGCCCGGCGTCACGAGGTGACCCTCGTCGGCCGGGACCCGCACATGCGGGCCGTCGAGGAGGGCGGCCTCCGGGTCGAGGGGGCCGTCGAGGCGACCGTCCGGCCGGCGGCACGGCGCGATCCGCCGGGGTCGGCGGAGCTGGCGGTCGTCTGCGTGAAGGCCTTCGACACGACCGCGGCCGCCGACGCCCTCGCCGGGGCCGACGTCGAGGTCTGCGTCTCGCTGCAGAACGGCATGGGCAACGAAGCGACGCTGGCCGACCGCCTCGAGGCGACGGTGCTGGCGGGCACCTGCACATACGGGGCGATGCGGCCCGACCCCGGTGTCGTCCGATGTACGGGCGTCGGCGAAATCACCGTCGGCGCGCCGACGGGCAGTCCCTCGCGGGCGGCCGACCGAGTCGGCGAGGCGTTCAGGGCGGCGGGGCTCGTCACGACCGTCGCCGAGGACATGCCGCGCCGGCTGTGGGAGAAGCTGGCGGTCAACGCCGGCATCAACGCGACGACCGCGCTGGCCCGGGTCGACAACGGCGCACTGCTGGAGGGACCGGCCGACGCGGTCGCGACCGAGGCGGCCCGGGAGGTCGCCCGGGTTGCGCGGGCAGAAGGTATCGATCTGACGCCGGAGGCGGCCGCGGCCGCCGTCGAGCGGGTCGCGGCCGCCACCGCCGACAACGCCTCCTCGATGCGGCAGGACATCGCTGCCGGCCGGCCGACCGAGGTCGAGGCTATCGGCGGCTACGTCCTCGAGCGGGCCCGCGAGCGGGGAATCGACGTCCCGGTCAACCGGACGCTGACGCGACTGCTGCGGGCCCGGGAGGCCGGCTACACGTCCAGCACGTAGCGGTTCTCCCGGTAGCTCTCGCCGTCGATGACGGTCTCGCTCTCGTCGGCCCGCTCGAAGCCGAACCGCTCGTAGAACTCGTTGCCGCCGTCGTTGGCCGCCAGCACCATCGCGCTGACCCGGTCGACGCCGCGGTCGGCCAGCGCCGTTCGCGTCGCCGCCAGCAGCTCCCGTCCGCGGCCCGCGCCGCGGTGGTCGGGATGGACGTACAGCCGGAGGATGTACCCCTCGTCGTCGTTCCAGGTGGCGTGGGCGAAGCCGACGACGCGGTCGTTGGCCTCGACGACCGACAGCAGCGTTCGCTCGGCGTCGAGCGCCGCGGCGAGGCTGTCGGCGCCGTACCACTCCTCGGCGGCCGCCTCGGCCGTCTCCCGCGAGAGGATGTCCGGATAGTCGGCCGCCCACGACCGCTCGGCGACGCGTTTGACGGCGTCGATATCGTCGGGATCGGCCGGTCGAACCGTCATGTGTAGACGTACCACGGCGGCGAGTTAGTCCTTTGGCCGCAACCGCCGAAGATTTTTTATCACCGTCATCGACGCTTACACTATGGACGAGTCCACCGCCCTGGTCGTGATCCCCGCGGTCGCAGTACTATACGGGGTCGTGATGGGAGGGTCGATGGGAGCCATCGTCGGGTTCGCCTTCGGGGTCCCGGTCGGTGCCCTCCTGCTGTACGCCGGAAGCGACCCCGATGACCGCATCGAGGAACTGGAGCGGGAAATCGAGGAACTGCGCCGCACGCTGGAGGAGGAAGGCTGACGATCCGTCGTCATTCCATGTAACCGAGGTCCTGGAGCCGCTCTTTGGCCTCCTCGTCGATGTGCTCGAGGGCCTCGGCAGCGCCGGCGGTGTCGGCGTCCCAGCGGTCGGCGGCCCGGGTCTCGAACCGCTCGAGGGCGTCCCGGACCGCCCCGACGGCGGGGTCGTCGACGGCGACCGGGTCGGTCTCGCCGTGGTCGGCGTCGAGCCGGTAGGCCTCGTCGGCGACGCGCTCGTTGCGGATGTACTTGGCGTCGGGCCGGCGGGCCGCCCGCATCCGGGAGTAGAACCGCGGAAGGCGTAGTCGCCGTCCGCGACGTCGCGACCCGCCGATAGCAGCGACCGGCCGGCCTCGAAGGCGCGGCCGCCGACGGCGTCGGTCGCATCGGTCGCGGCGGCCGCCTCCAGCACCGTGTCGTAGAGGTCCAGCAGCTCGACCTGCCGGTCGGTCCGGCCGGTTCCGAGGTCGGGGTGTTTGATCAGTAGCGGGACGTTCACTAGCGGATCGTAGACGGAGAACTCGTGGCCGTAGAGGCCGTGCTCGCCGTGGAGTTCGCCGTGGTCGGCGCAGATGACGACGACGGTGTCGTCCCACTGGCCGGTCGTCTTCAGGTGGTCGAACAGTCGGCCGAGCTCGGCGTCGATGTGGCGGATCTCGGCGTCGTACAGCCCGCGGATGTCCTCGAACTCCGCCTCGTCGATGTCGCGGGCGCCGGAGTTGTACTCCTTGGAGTTCTGACACACTCCGGTCGGGTCGACGCCGGGGGCGAACCGCTCGCGGTACTCCTCCGGCGGGTAGTACGGCAGGTGGGCGTCCATCAGGTTGACGAAGGCGAACCAGCCGTCGTCGGCGTTGTCGTCGGCGAACGCCCGGACCCGGTCGAGTATCTCCGGCGTCTTCGAGTCGGCGCCCTCGCCGCCGGCGAGGTGTTCGTGGACGTCGTTGCCGACCTCGACGAGGCGGTCGGCGACCCACCGGAACCGGCTGTCGAGAACGCGTTGCCAGAGGCCCGCGGCCAGCCCCGACAGCGCCTCGCCGGGCAGCACCTCGAAGAAGTTGTCCTGGCGGTCGAAGCCCGCCGTCAGCCGGGTGTACGGCGTGATCCAGGCGTTCGAGGAGTAACACGCCGTGGCGTAGCCGGCCGCCGACAGCGCCTCCGCCAGCGTCCCGACGTCCTCGGGGAGATAGGGTGCCTCCTGGGTGGCGGTGTGCTCGGCGGGGTACAGCCCCGTGAACATCGAGGCGTGGACGGGCAGCGTCCACGGCGCCTGCGCGACGGCCTCCTCGTAGACGAGCGCCTCCTCGGCGAAGGCCTCCAGCGTCGGCGTCGTCGGCCGGTCGTAGCCGTACGGCGTCAGGTGGTCCTTCCGCACCGTGTCCATGACCACGAAGAGCACGTTCCGGCCGGCGGATGCCCCCATCGGTAGCCCTACCTCCGTGGGTTTCGGGCTTAAACGGTGTGGTGTTGGCTCTCGACCTCCTCCCATCCCTGAAGAAGTGGGATTCCTCCGCGTCGGCGATCCAGCCCGGTGCTGGTGCCTTCCGGAGGCAAGATTCCCCACGTCGCCGTGGGTACTCCGGTCTGCGGGTTCCGCTTCGGCCCCTCATAGAGGGGTCTGGTATGCTTGCCCTTCCGGAGTATCCGATCGCGGCAACCCCGCTTCGTCCTGGCGACGACGCGGTGGTTCCACCGTCGTGTTCTCTCGGGGGCCAGCGGGCCGGGCCGTCGGCCCCACCGCCGTTTCAGTCTCGGGGAGCGGTGGCAAGTGCAGGGCAGGCTCGCTTTTCATGGCGGAGACACCCGTCCAACTCCAAGTTCCCCTGAGTTGTTTACTACGTTGTACTGCCTCTTTTAACTAAAATATCTAGATCGCTGCCGGCAGAACGCGGTAGGACGGTGCACTATGCTATCGCTCACGCCCACCCGTGAACGGGTGGGCTTCCGCTTGCTCCGTGTCACGGCGCCGGCCAGTCGGCGAAGCTTCCCTCCAGCAGCGTGCCGCGCTGTGCGTCGAGGTAGTCGCGGGCGGCGGCCGTCACCGCCCGCGGCAACGGCGCGCCGTCGGCCGCGTGGGCCCGGAGTCGGCCGCGCTTCCAGCCGGCCGGCGAACGGCGGGCCTCGACCCGCGCCCGCAGGCGGTCGAGGTGCCGATCGGCGCCGTCGACGCCGGCGGCGTCGAGCCCCTCGGCGGCGACGGCGAAGAGGTCCGCGTACAGTGCGTCGGTGTCGGTCGTCTCCGTCCCGTCGGCGGTCACCCACGCCAGGTCGGCGCCGAGCCCCTCGCGGGCGGCCGCGTAGAAGTTGTCCCGGGCCCGCTTCCACGACAGCGTCGCGACGGGGTGGTCGGTCGCGACCAGCCCGCGGAGCAGCCCCGCGACCGTCGCCACGAGCGCGGCGGCGTCGGGGACCGTCGGCTGACCGGGCAGCGGACGGAACTCGATGCGGGCGTTGGCGGCCGCCGGCGTCGCTCCGTCGAACACCGGCCGCACCCACCGCCAGTAGGAGCCGTGTTTGTGCCGCAGGTGGGCGAAAGCGTCGTCGAAGCGGTCGCCGCCGTCCAGTAGCTCCGGCGCGATGGGCGGGTCGGCGGCGACGCGGTCGACGGCCGCCTCCACGGCGTCGAGATCCCGCGGGAATCGCACCTTCGCCGGTCGATCGGGGTCGTTCATCACGGCCTCGTACAGCTCGACACGGTTCTCGCGGTGGCCGTCGGCGAGAACGCTCTCGACGGTTGCGTCGGCGTCGTACAGCGACGGCGGGAACAGCGGCGAGTTGGCCGCGACCGCCAGCAGCGGCCCCGCCGCTCGCAGCGCGTAGTTGAAGTACGTCGGCAGCTCCGCCGCCACCGGCACCTGGTAGTGCGGCTGGATGCTGGCGGTGAGCGTCGCGGGAGCGATGGTCGGCGTCTCGAGGGTGACGTTGGCCGTTTCGAGTCGGCACCGCGACTCGTACACCGGCGTGTTCGACATCACGTGATAGCGGACCGACGGCGGGATGTTCGGCGAGATGTCGAGACCGTCGACCTCGGCGTGGGCGCCGAGGTAGTCGGCGGCGGTCTCGTCGACCGGCGGGACGGTCCAGAAGCCGTCGGCGACGAGCCGGACGTTCTCGGCCCGACTCGCGGCGTCGCGCGCGCTCCGGACCGACGCCTGCGTCTCGTGGCGCAGCGCCGCCAGCCCGTGGGGGCCGAACGGCTGGGGACGACCCGCCATCTCCGCGTTGTGTCGACCCAATTCCTTCTCGAAGCCGACGAGCTCCAGCAGCGGCACCGGCACGCGCCGGAGCCGGTCGCGGGCGTCGACGGCGTAGAACTCGTGTTCGAGGCCGACGCTGGCGTTCGGATTGTCGAAGGTACCGACGGCGAGTTCGGCCTTCAGCCGGTCGGCCTCCTGCTCGACGCGGCCGGCGAAGGCGTCGACGTCGACCTCGCGGGCCGCCCGCACCTCGGCCGCGAGGTCCGCGAGTTCGTCCATACGACCCGGTCGCCCGCGGTCGACTTCAAGCCACGGAATGCGCTACCGCGTGACAGGGACCGCGGCGGCGCGGTCGCTGCCGGCGCGGCGGCAAACGGTCGGCGTCTCAGAAGGGGGCCTCGGGGCCCTCATCGTCGCCGTCGCCGCCGCCGTCGGGGCCGGGGAAGGACGGCGACATCCCGCCGCCGGCCATCCCCTCGGTGCCGCCGTCCATACCGGTGTCCGCGTGGACGGTGTCGATTTCGGGGATTTCCTGGGTCATGCGGCTCTTGATCGCCTGGATGGTCATCGGCGAGATGCCGCAGCCGGAGCAGGCGCCGCCGAGCATGATGGTGACCTCGCCGGCCTCGCGGTCGAGGTCCTGGATGGCGGCGCTGCCGCCGTGCATCTGGATCTGCGGGAAGTTTCGCCGGAGGAAGTTGCTGATGCGCTCGCGAAGTTCGTCGCTGCCGTCGGCGGAGTCCGTGCTCATATAATGGAATACGCGGCGCAGGCGTATGAAGATTGGGCTCCGATTCCGTCGGGGTGGCACGGTCGGTCGGGGTCGGCGTCGGCGTCGAAGCCGGTCGCCCGGCGGCGGTCTGACAGGTGTCTGACGGGTGTTTATCAGGTTCGCTCACGGTCGTACTGTTATGCCATCCCGCCGCCATCTGCTCGCCGCCGCGGGGCTCGCCGCCGCCAGTCCCGGCTGTCTGCGGGTTCTCGGCGACGACGGATCCGAGTCGACGAACGACGCGTCCGCCGACACGACCGGCGACGCTCCCGCCGAGACCGAGGGGGTCCGCATCGAGAAGCTCTCCGTCCGGAACAACCACGATGAGTCCCACCGGGTCCAGTTGGCCGTCGAGTCGGGCGCCGGCATCATGCACATGGACACCTACGAGTTCGACGCCGGGGGTGGGACCGTCGTGGAGGGCGACTGGACCTCTACGGCCGGCGAATACACCGTACACGCACGCCCGGACGACGACGAGATACAGTCGGCCGACGTGGCCGGCAGCGTCGACGACGAGACGACCTGTGTGCGGATGGTGCTGCGCATCGACGCGGAGGGCAGCCTCGGCGTCCTCTACGGCCCGAACTGCGACCGCTAGTCGCCGAAGACCCGCTCCAGTTCCGTTTCCACTGCCGCGACGTACTCCTCGAGGACCGTCTCGAACCGCTCCTCCTCGACGACGACGTCCGTGAGCCGCCCGTACGGGTCGTCGGGCAGCTCCAGACGGAACCCCTCCTCGTCGTCGTAGAACGGCTCCGACTCGTCGAGCACCTGCTGGTCGATGCCGTGGACGAGCGTCGAGTCGTACCGCTCGTTGACCCGGTTGAACGCGTTCCTGTACGCCTGCTGGAGCTTCGGGAGGAATCCGGGCGGCGGACCGATCGGTATGTACCGCAGCGGAGCGTTCGTCGCCGGACAGGTGACGCCGACGACCGACGAGCAGGTCCAGCCCAACGGGGTCGACCTGACGCTGGCGTCGGTCCACGAGCAGCGCGAGCCGGGTCGTATCGGCCGGGACGACAAGACGGTCGGTGCCCGCCGGGAACGGCCGGTCGACGCGGTCGACGGCGGCGACGGGACCTACTACCTCCCGTCGGGGGCCTACGTCGTCCGGTACGCCGAGATCATCGCAGTACCGGACGACCACGTCGGGTTCGTCTATCCCCGGTCATCGCTGCTACGGAACTCCTGTATGCTCAATACCGCCGTCTGGGACGCCGGTTACGAGGGCCGCGGCGAAGGGCTGTTGCAGGTCCACCACGACGTCGAAATCGCCGCCGGAGCCCGTATCGCACAGTTCGTCCTCGCGGCGGCCGACGCCGACGGAACGTACGACGGAAGCTACCAGGGCGAGAACCTGTGACCGGCCCCCGCGAGTCGTGGCAAATGTTGACACGTTTGGACGCGTGTGCCAGTAAATACTTATACTATCGAGAAAGAGCGGGCCAGAGATAGTCACCCTTACTTATACAGCCACGAATGCATTGCGAAACGAATTTTAAATAGTACCCCATTAATTCGGTAACTTCCGCGCTCAGCACTTCATTATCCATGTCAAAGAATACTATACGGCGCCCGGTTGCCGTGCTGCTGGCCCTCCTCGTCGTCTGTTCGTTCGGGGGGATTCCGACGGTCGCGGCGGCCGGCGGTGGCAGCTCGGTCGGGGACGATATGAGCGGTGTCCTCGGCTCCGACGGCGGGTCCGACGGTGGTTCGACCGGTGACTCCGCCGGGTCCGACGGCTCCGATTCGGGGTCCGACTCCGACTCCGGCTCGGGCTCGGGCTCTGATTCTGACTCCGCCGAGGGGTCGGACTCCGGCTCGGACGGCGGGGAGGACGTCGAGGCCGTCGAGGACACGGCCATGGCGGTCGAAGCGAACGCGGTCGAAGCGACCGGCGCCCTCAACCTGACCCTTGGGACGACCGACGGCACCGTCCAGGAGACGACCTACGAGGCGCTCGCGGCGGTCGACGGCACGGCACCGATGGCCGGTCAGTCGTTCGACGGGACGACGCTCGAGTTCGACGACAGGAGCGAGCAGCTCTGGGCGCGACAGACCGCCGCCCGCCAGACGACCCGCGACGACAGCTACGACGCGGGCTACGACATGGGGACCGACACGACCGCGATGCTCGGGGCCGCCGAGGCGACGCGGGCGACGCGGGCGACGCGGGCGGCCGGCGGTCAGGACGGTCAGTCTCTGCCGGACGGCGCGGGCGGCGGCACGGCGCTCGGCCTCGGCGCGCTCGCGGCGGCGGTGGTGATCCGGTCGACGCCGCTGGTCGCCGGGGGCGGGGCCGGGGCCAGTGCCGGTACCTCGGCAGCGTCGGGCTACCTCTCGACGCTGCTCGACCGGCTCAAGCCGTTCGTGTTCCCGCTGCGGTACAGCCGGTACGACGACTCCGACCCCCTGGAGCACGACGCCCGCGAGCAGGTCTACGGGATCGTCAGCGAGACGCCGGGGTCATATCTCTCGAAGGTCAGCGAGCGGGCCGACCTCCCGCTGTCGACGACCCGCCACCACATGAAGGTACTCGAGCGCGAGGGGCTCGTTTCGGGGGCGAAGCTCCGGGGCAAGCGCCGGTTCTACCCCGCCTACGCCGAGGGCATCGAGCTGGCGGCGGCGCTCAACGACGAGTCGACGGCC
This sequence comes from Halobacteriales archaeon QS_8_69_73, assembly GCA_003022945.1. Classification (GTDB taxonomy): domain Archaea; phylum Halobacteriota; class Halobacteria; order Halobacteriales; family Haloarculaceae; genus Natronomonas. Next base: position 12,436 of record PXRZ01000055.1, read on the forward strand.
AGCATCATCGACGCCCTGGCGCGACTCGGCGCCGCCTCGGTGAGCGACCTCGCCACGGACCTCGGCCGCGACCCCAGCACCATCAGCCACCACCTCCAGCGGCTCGAGGAGGACGACATCATCGCCCGCGAGCGCGAGGGTCGTGCGGTGATGAACAAGCTTTCCCCGGAGGCGCGGACCGCGCTCGATCCCGAGCAGACGCCGAAGCCGGAGGAAACCGCCGAGGCCGTCGCCGACTGACCGCGTCGCCGACTTCTCCTGGGGGGCCGCCACGTGCATCGTGCGTGTCGAACGAGTGGGCAGCGGAGTGTTCGGACACGGGCACCGACGGTCGATCAGGGATGTCGGCAGAGTTGCCGACGCCTTCGTCGGTCGCCACGGAACCGGCGTACTGGCGCTCGCTCAGGGGACGAGCCGTACGCGGTTCCGGTCCCCCACGGCTACGACGGTCGGCGATTGTACCTGCGACCGGTGTCGGCGCCGGACGGCGAGAGGTATCGCGTCCCCTCGTCGCGGCCGTCATCGCCGAGCGGACGCCTGACCGCTATCCGACGCTGCCGGCGCCGCCGACCGACGAACGGGCCCCCCGATGGGCCATCGTCCAATCCCTCCGACACCGAGCAGCTCCGGCTGTCGGCCCTCGAAGCCGGCGACTGACCCGGCCGCGAGCGCCGGGGTTTTGCGTCCGCGCCGCCATCCGTCGGTATGGAGATCGGCGCGTCCGTCGGGCCGTACCTCGACCGCATCGAGTCGCTGTCGTCGTTCGACTTCGTCGAGTACGCCCTCGGCGAGGGGGAGGTACCGCTCGATTCGTTCGACGCCGCCGCGGTCGCCGATCGCCTCGACCGCGCGGGCGTCGACGGCGTCGTCCACCTGCCGTACCGGCAGCCGTTGTCGACGCCCGTCGACCGCATCGACGAGGCGACGCTGTCGTACCTCGACGACGTCCTCGCGGCGGCCGCGGACACGGGCGTCGGGACCGCGGTCGCCCATCCGAGCGCCCGCGGCGCCGGCCACGACACGGAGCGGCTGACGCGGCGGGTGTCGGCGCTGTGCGAGCGGGCGGCCGACCGCGGCGTGACCGTCTGTCTGGAGACGGTCGGCCACGCCGGCGGACTCTCGCTCGACCGCGTCGGCGCGCTGGCCGACCGGGCCGGCGCCGCCGTCTGTCTCGACGTCGGCTACGCCTACCTCGAGGCCGACCTCGGAGGGATCCGCGAGTTCCTCGCCTCCTACGGCGACATCGTCGCCCACCTGCACGTCCACGGCGCCCGCCACCGACGAGACACCCACATTCCCGTCGGGAGCGGCGACGTACCGTACGGCGAGATTGGCCCGCTGGTCGCCGACGCCGCGCCGGCGACGGCGACCGTCGAGGTGTTCACCGACGACGTCGACCACCTGCGGGACTCCGCCGAGCGGTTCCGCGCGGCCGTCGACGGCCGCTGACCGCGACGTCAGCCGCCGGGGCCGAGCGCCGCGATATCGGCGCCGACGGTCGCTCGCGCGTCGGCCGGGTTCGGGTCGCTGTCGGCGAGGTGCGTCCACTCGTCGGCCGGCAGCCCCGACAGCAACTCGGCGACGGCCCTGCTGTACGCCCGGCAGGACGGCATGCACGACGCCTCCCCCCAGACGTCGTCGACGACCGTCATCGAGTCGATACGGACCTCGACGGCCGCCGGCGAACAGCGCCTCGACAGCGTCTCGAGCCCCAGCTGTAGCGCCGCGTACTCGGCGACGTTGTTGTCGGTCTGGGAGCCGACCGGGCGGCCGAGCCGGGCGACGGCCGCGCCGTCGACCCGGACGACGGCGCCGGCGCCGGCCGGCCCCGGGTTGCCCCGGGAGCTGCCGTCGACGTACAGCACGACCCGCGCGCCCGTCGCGGCGGCCAGCGGGTCGGGCGACCCGGGAGCGGCGTCGGCGGCGTCGTCGAGCGCCGCCCGGAGCGCCGTCGCCGAGGTGTCGGAGTCGAAGACGCCGCCGATACCGGAAACGGCGTCGTCGATGGCCTCGATGGCCGCCGCGAGCTCGTAGCCGTACAGCGCCAGCACCTCGTCGACGCGGGCCGCCAGCGGCGACAGCGGCTCCGCCGGCAGCCGCCGATCGTCGGTCGCCGTCACGGTCGGCCTCGTCGGGACCGCGAGCGGCTACAGCTCACCGTGGCTCTGCGTGCGCCGGAGGTCCTCGACGCGCTCTTTGATCTCGTCCATTTCGCCGCTTTCCTGCTTGGAGTCGACGTGGCTGTACATCAGCCCCATCCGGTGGTTCGACCGGAGTTGCTCCTCGTTTCTGTCGAGGAAGTCCCAGTACAGTGCGTTGAACGGACACGCCCGGTCGCCGGTGTCCTTCGTCTTGTAGTAGCGGCAGTCCCCGCAGTAGTCGCTCATCTTGTCGATGTAGTTCGCCGAGGAGACGTACGGCTTCGAGGCGAAGACGCCGTCGCCGTACTGGCCCATCTCGATGACGTTCGGCGTCGTCACCCAGTGGTAGGAGTCGACGTAGGTGGCGTGGAACCACTCGTTGAGTTGCGACGGCTTGACGCCCCACAGCGTCGCGAAGTTCGCCAGTACCATCAGCCGCTGGATATGGTGGGAGTAACCCCGCTCGCGGACGTCCTCGACGGTTCGGCGGAGACACTCCATGTTCGTCTCGCCGGTCCAGTAGAACTCCGGGAGGTCGTGCGGCGCCGACAGCTGGTTGGCCTCGGCCAGCCCCGGCATGGCGTGCCGGTAGACGTGTCGCATGAACTCCCGCCAGCCGATGAACTGCCGGATGACGCCCTCGACGGAGTTCAGCGGGATATCGTCCCGCTCGTGGTAGGCCTCTTCGATCGCCTCGACGGCCTCCATCGGGTGCAGTAGTCCGAGGTTGATCGACGAACCGAGCAGCGCGTGCGACATCGCCCAGTCGTCGCTCCGCATCGCGTCCTGGTAGGGGCCGAACTCCGGCAGCCGACCGTCGACGAAGTGTTCGAGCTTCCGCTCGGCCTGCCGGCGGGTGACCGGCCAGACGAGGTCGTCGTCGGCGCCCCAGGTGTCGAACTCCTCGGCGACCCACGCGCTCGTCTCGGCGGTCAACTCGTCGTGGTCCGGCTCGTACACCGGCGGCGACTCCCAGTCGTCCGGCGGGAACTCCTGGTTGTCGTCGTCGTAGTTCCACTCCCCGCCGACGGGGTCGCCGTCGTCGGTCATCAGCACGCCCGTCTGCCGGCGCATCCACCGGTAGAACGTCTCGTGTCTGAACGGCTCCCGGTCGGTCTCGTTCGCCCACCGGTCGAACGCCTCGCGGGTGCCGACGAACAGTTCGTTCGGCACCACCTCCAGGCTCCCGCCGGCGTCGTCGACCAGCGTCTCGAACGTCTCGGCGCTGCGATGGCTCGGCGAGCGCATCTGCACCAGCTCGTCGTCGGGATGCCGCTCGAAGTATGTCTCCAGGCCGTCGCCGAACGTGTCGGCCTGGACGTACTCGACATCGTAGCCCCGCTCGCGGAGCTCGTCTCGGAACTGTCGCATCCCGGCGAAGACGATCGTCAGCTTCTGGTGGTGGTACCGCATTCGTCTGGCGAAGTCGTGGGCCTCGATCAGCAGCACGCGCGAGCCCTCGGGCGCCCGGCCGAGTGGCCCGGCCTCCGGGTGGAGCTGCGTCCCCAGCACCCACGGCACCCTGTGTTCGTTAGCCATACCGTACTGCGGGGTCTCACCGACGATCGGCGTAGTCACTACCGTAGCCTGGGGCGTGATCCACTTAGCAGGTGCGGTCGGTCCGACGCCGGCCGGGGCCCGTCGCCGGAACCGAAGCCGGTCAGCGCATCGTAGCCGTCACCCGGACGACCGGACGTCGCGGAGGCGGGCCCGATGGCTCCCGGCCGAGGAAGCACCTGCACCCTCGCGACCGCCGCGCCGGACGCGACGCCGTCGTTGACGGCGGCGGAGTCGGCGGCGAGACGGCACCGCACGGCGACCGACGGCGCCGACCTACTCGACGGCGGCCAGCTCCGAGAGCGCCGCGCGGGCATCGTCGGGCCACGCCGGGCAGTCCGTCGTCGCGACGTGGAGCCGCCGGCAGGCCGCCGCCGGGGGCGTCCCGCTCAGCGAGACGACTGGCCGGCTCCGGCGCTCCCAGGACAGCGTCCAGTCGGCCGGCGGCTCCACCCGGGCGTACCGCGTCGCCTCCTCCGCCACGAGCGCCGACAGCCGGCGCCGCTCGCGGCCGGCCGTCGTCGTCCGGTCGACGACCACCGGGGCCGTCTCCGGCACCCCCTCCAGGTCGCCGGCGGCCGCGAGGAACCGCCCGAGCCCGTCGGCCGTCCACGTCAGCGAGCAGTGCGTCGCGAACGTCTCCACGTGGACCGGCGGGTCGACGGGAAGTCGCCGTGGGGCGTCGGTCACGCGTCGCTCGGGCGGCGCCCCGCCGGGCTCGTCACTCCAGTTCACCCCGCCACCGCAGGGAGTTGCGGTTCAGCGCCTCGACGGCCGGTCGTCCCGCCTCGAGCAGCCGGTCGGCGAGGGCGACGGCCTCCTCCAGCTCCGCCGCTGAGAGGTGTTCGTAGGCCGGTCGACCGTCGACGTGGTCGTACCACACGTCGCCGAAGACGTTGTCGAGGACGACGCGGGCGAAGCAGTGGTCCTCGGAAATCGGCCAGTCCTCGCGGCGGGCCGCCCGCGGGAGCTCTTCGGTGACCCGTCGGACGTATGCCGCCCGGAGCTCGGAGATGTCATCGCCGTCGAGGGTCCGCTGTCCCATACGCGCCGTCGGGCCCGCAGGCGGTTCAGTTCTTCGCGGCGGGACGTCACCCTCCCGGCCCGACGGGACCGGAGCGTCGAATTAATCCGGGCGGGCGTCGTGGGTGACGGTATGATTCGGATCCGCGACCCGAGCCGGGAGACCGTCATCCAGTACGGACTGATGGTGCTGTCGGGACTCGGCTGCGTAACCGCGGCCGTCGCGCCGATCGAGCCGACGCAGCAGGTCGCGCTGGTGTCGGTGATGTTGGGCGTGACCGTCGGCCTGTGGGTCGGCCATCTCGTGCAGACGCTCCAGGGCGCCGTCGACGACGTCACGCAGGTCAATGGCTGACGGGGATCGTACGCCCGGTCTCGGCGCATTCCTGGTCCTCGTCTTGGTGGTGACGTCGTCGTTCGTCATCGTCTTCCAGCAGACGCTTCCGGAGGGCGTCGCCACGACCCTCAGCTGGGTCGTCATCGGCGTCAGCGCCATCAGCGCCATGATGGGGTTCGTGCTCGAGGCGCTGAGCTACTTCGACCGCGACGGCGAGGCCGAACGGACGGAGCCGGCCGAACCGACACCGACGACCAGCAGCCGTCCGTGGGTGCCAGACGGCGACGTGAAGCCGCTGCCGCCGCTGATCAACTTCGACGACGAACTCGAGCAGCTGTACGACTACTTCGACGGGGAGTTCCCGAGCCAGGCGGAGACGTTCCTCGACGGCTACGAGCGGATGAAGACCGCCGACCGGGGCCAACGCGGCTCCATCGCCAGCGACGTCCGGGCGGGGCTGAACCCCATCATCGTCCTCGTCGACGACCCGGAGGTCGAGTCGATGCTCTCTCAGATGGGCGAGGACCTCTTCGCTTACGTCAAGACCGACGGCGCGGAGCTGGTCAGCGTCGACCGCTATGCACTGTACGACGACGGCAAGAAGGCGCCGGTCGACGAGCTCCAGGGCCGGCAAGCACGTATCAGGGCGAGCGTGAGCAACGACGGCGAGTCGATGAAGACCGACGTGCTGTTGCGGTTCGCCGACGGCGACGGAATCGAGGTCAAGCGGACGAAGCTCCCCGTCGGCGAGGTACCGACGGCGGCGACGAAGGAGCTGAACACGCAGGTGTACGTCCCGTCGGTGGCATCGTCCGTGACGGTGTCGCCCGTTCCCGCGGCCGCCTCGCGGGAAGTACTCGACATGTAACTCCGCCGGGGGCGACCGGTCGCTCGCGCGTGTCGCGTCGCGACCGCATTCCGGAGTCGCGCTCATAGTGATTATTACGGTAATATTCGGCGCAATGACCGAAAACAACAGATGCTGGCGCTAAGCGACCGACTCGCCCGGCACACGGCGGTAACGGTTCGCAATAATTAGTATTAGTCGTTGGACTTCCGTCGCTGGTCGGGATGGTCGGCGACGAAGACGCTCGTGTCGTCGGGGACGTCGTCGGTCACCCAGGAGTTGGCGCCGATGCTCACGTTGTCGCCGATCTCGATCGCGCCGAGGACGTTACTCCCGGCGCCGATGACGACGTGGTCGCCGATGTCGGGGTGGCGCTTGTAGTCCTTCGCCAGCAGGTTGTCGGCGTCTTCGGCCTCCTCGAAGTGGAGCGCCCCCAGGGTGACGTTCTGGTAGATCCGGACCCAGTCGCCGACGGTCGTCGTCTCGCCGACCACCACGCCCGTCGGCGAGCTCGCGGGCATAGGCGAACCGCTCCGTTTCGTAGAGGCGGTGGGCGACGCGGTGGATCAGGATGGCCTGAAAGCCCGGATACGACCGGATGATCTCGCAGTAGCTCTTCGCGGCGGGGTCGCCTTTGTAGGCGGCCTCGACGTCCTTCTTGAGGGTCCGTCGGATCGCCGGCAGCCGGTCGAGCGTCCGGTCGACGATTCCCGCCGGGTCGTTCGCCTCGGGCTCGGCGTAGGCCGCGATACCCCGGTGGAGGCAGGCGCCGAGGTCGGTCAGCCGGGCGCGGGTCGTCTCGGGGTCGTCGAGCAGCTCCGTCGCGTTCCAGCAGCAGGGAAACAGGAGCTGCCTGAGGAGGGGAAGTTCGTCGCGCAGAGCGTCGCGGCGGGGGTACGCCGTCGAGGCGTCGGTCGGAAAGGGCGACTCGTCGGCCCGGTAGGCCGCGACGAGTTCCCGATGGGCGTCCCCCGAGTAGTCGTAGGTCATCCATCGGGTATTGACGAGTGCCGATCAAGTACTTACTGACCGATCCGTTCGTCGTGCCGGGCGAGGGCAGCGAGTCCGTCAGCCGTCGACCGACCAGCCGACGAACGCCTCGTCGGCCTCGATGGGAATCGACAGCGCGGCGAGGAACCGTTGTGTGGCGAGGTAGTGCGTCGCCAGCAGCGTCACGCCGACGAGCGTCGAGTCGTCGACGGCGTCGGCGGCCGCCGCGAAGACGGCGTCGTCGACGTCGTCGGCCGCGACGGCCCGCGCGTACTCGACGATCGCCGTCCGCCGGTCGTCGAGGTCGTCGAGGCGGTTCTCGGCGATGGCGGCCAGTTCCGCCTCGGCGACGCCCCGCTCGCGGGCGACGGGGAGGTGCCGGTGCCACTCGTAGGCCGAATCGAGTTCCCGGGCGACCGCCAGGATGACGCGCTCGACGTCGGCCGCCCCGAGGCCGCAGTCCTCCCACAGGGCGGAGCCGTAGCGCATGTACGCCTGGAGGGCGTCGGGGTTGTTCGCCATGACCGTCAGAAGGTTGATCTCGCCCATCGCGTCCTCCGAGAGCAGATACTGGTAGTCGTCCGGGAGCTCCGACTGCGTCCGGCCGTCGAGTCGTGGCATAGGGGACACAGGGCCGAGGTCGCAAACAATCTCCCGGTCGGAGCGGCTCATGAGATTGGCGCGGGCGACACAGCGTCCGTCGCCGGGGGCGCTCGGTGTCGTCACGCAGGACGGCCCGGAGGTACCGCCGGCCGGGCTGGTCTTCGACCGGCGCGTCGGCGTCGACAACACTCGAACGTTATAAGAACACACTAACGTTAGCACACGCTGAGATGTCCGAACCGAAGGCGAAGGGCGAGTCCCGGGGAGACGAACGACACGCGGTCCTCGACGAGATGCGACCGTGATCGACGAGCAGGATGGCCTCGACCCGGCCGAGCAGCCGAGCAGCGCGCGGCGGTCCGCGAGCGGTACGCCGTCCTCGCGATCGGCGACTCCTGCCGTTACGACGACGCCGGAACCGACCCCCGTGACCTCGGCCCGGGGGCCGACCGTCGCCGCCCTCGCCGACACGGCCGTCGCCGGAGGCCGTGCGCACGGGGTCGCCCGCTGTCTCCGAAAGTGCCGCCGTGTCACCGTCCGACTGTGCGGTCGGACCCGAGTCACCGTCGCACGGGGCGCCACCGATGAGACCTGCTGAGGGACGCCCCGGGACGAGAGGGACGGAGACGGCCCTCGGCCACCGGACAGCGGCCCGGTTCAGGGAGAACCCATGACCGACCCCTCTATCACTCTCCGTCCCGCCGGCCGTCCGGCGGACGACCGAGTTCACGGACCTGTGTCCGGACTCGGCCACCTGCATGCGGCTGGGCCTCGGGTAGGGTCCGTTGGTGACTCCGGCGCTACGCGTCCCGGGGGGAGGTCGAACTGCAGGTGGTCGGCGACGAACCGGTCTGACGGCGACGATCACCGCTCGTCGACGGCCGCTTGCAGGCCGAACCAGTGTTCGACGGTGCCGTTTTCGTCCGGGACGGGAACGAGCGAGACCCGGTTTGTGAACCGCGTGCCGTCGGCGCGGTAGTTGCACACCTCGACCGTGACGGAACTCCACCCGCGGAGCGCCTCGCGGAGTTCAGCGACGGTCGCGGCGTCGGTCCGCGGGCCCTGGAGCCGACGCAGGTTATCGCCCTGTAGCTCCGCGAGCGTGTAGCCCGTGAGCCGGCGGGTCGCGCGGTTGGCGTACAGCAGCGGGTTGTCGTGGTAGGCCGCGCCAGTGAGCACGACGCCGAGCGGCGCGTCCTCCAGCGCCCGGGCGCGCCACACGAGGCGTCGATCTAAGGCGGTGAGCGTGCCGAGACACGCCGGCGGGTCGAACGTCTCCGGGGCCGTCCCGAGTCCCGCCACGTCGAAGCCGTGCTCGGTCGCGAGCCGGTCGACGGCCGCCCGGAACGACTCGCGGTCCGCGGCGAGAGCGTCCTGGAGCGCAGCTCGTAACTCCGGGCGCGGCCGGGGCTGTCCGTTCACGCTCTGTCTTCGATTTCGGGGCGTAAAATCGCGGCGACAGAAGGGCGATCGGCAGGGATTCGCCCCCTCGTCGCTGCCGCACCCGGGGAGGCGGGAGCCTGCCGGGTCGAACACGGTGTCGGTTGAGCTGTGCGTTCGGCAGTCATCGGGTCCCCGGGGGCTCCGTCACCCGTCGAACCAGCGTTCGACACTCGAAGAGCCCGACGGGAATGAGGCGAACGCGAAGCGTTCGCGAACTGCATCAAGCGAGCGACGAGCGAGGCGACGAAGGAGAACGAGCCCGATGGGAATTCGTCCGAGAGCGGTACGAACTGATTCCTATATCCAGTCGTACGCAAAGCAGGCCAGACGAACGAGACCTCCTGTGCTTCGTCCCTTTTTGAAATTCCCTGGTTCGAAGTGTATCTACGTGAATCTGTCAAAACGGCAGCCGCATTTCCGTTCTACGATGGGAAGACGGGGCTATCAACCGAGTTCAAGTGGACATCACGAAACACGGTGAAATCGTCGATGTCCGGGTCGATGGGTTGAACCACATCGAGAATCTCTCATTCGATATCAGGAGCGTCGCTCACGATTTCGACACGGCGAAGCTGAACGGGGCAAAAGATGTTCTGGACTCCCGCGTCTCACCGGAGGGCAGGGACGTGACACTCCGGCCGAATAGTTCGTCTTCCGCTGGGTATTAGCGGCTTCCCGCCCTTATTTACGCCAATGAAGACGGTCAAGGTCGGCGACCTCTCAATCGGGGATGGACACGAGTCAAAGGTAATGAGTGTTCTGAACATGAGCGAGGACTCCGAATACGAATCGAGTGTCCACATCGACGCCGAGAAAGCGGCAGCAGTGGTAGACGAAGAGTTGGTCCCTGCCGGCGCCGATATCATCGATATCGGGTTACAGTCCGCCAACCCGAAGTACGAGACGAAGTCGCCGGAGTACGAACTCGAGAGACTGAAAGCAGCTGCCGAGGTGATCGACAACGTCGAGAGCGACACGGTATTCTCGATCGAGACGCGCTACGCCGAGGTGGCCGAAGAGGCGATCCAGAAGGGATTCCACATCATCAACGACGTGTGTGGATTCGCTGATCCGGAGATGCGGCCCACGTGCGAGGCGTACGACGTCCCGGTCATCAAGATGGCGAGTCCGCCGGACCTCGATCGCCCGGGGGCACTGAAGACCGTCGATGACGTGTTCGAAGCTCTCGAACGGGGCGGGGTCACCGATCGTACGATCGTCGATCCCGCGTTCGGTGGGTGGTACGACCGAAAGACGTACGAGGACAATCGGGAGATGTTCAGACGGCTCTCCGAGTTCCGAGCGTTCGGGTGTCCGATACTGACCGCGACGAACAGGGAAGATTTCTTGGGCGACCTCGCAAACCAGCCGGAGACGGAAGATCAACTCGCGGCTAGCTTGGCTGCGGCGGCGTTGGAGGTCGACCGGGGAGCACACGTCATTCGCACTCACGACACCAGGGAGACGTACGATGTCGTCCAGGTCGTGCATGCACTCGGGAGGGAGCGTATCAGCCGGACGAATCCGGTGAACGTGACCGAGCTTTCCGGTGTCACGCGACGAGAGATGCGACGTCATTTCTCAGTGAGCGATCGAACGGTGAACCACCCCGCCCGAGCGAGTAGTCTCACGTTCTCGGTCGAGAATCTGCCGGACGGAGCGACCGACACAGCGGAGAAGATAGCCAGGCTGAACGACCTGCCGGCAGCTATTTCCGACGGTACCCTGGTTCTCTCGGGCACCCCACAGACGTTCGTCGATTTCCTCGATGATCTTCCCACCGACGATCCCGAGTTAGCCTCGGTGGCCGACTCGATCGGGGCTTCGCTGGAACGGAAATGACCTGAGACGCCGACGCCACCCTGACGAACAGCGGGTCGTCACTCCCACTGCTGGCCATATCGTCAGTCACCAGACGGACGATGAACGCGGAGCGATGGGGGCGATATCAAATAATTCGAGGAGGCGAGAACCGTTTTTGCAGCTTCTCTCGTACGTGTCGGAGAAAGACTCGTCTGTTTCCCAATTGCAACACCGACGGAACCAGAGCTTCCCGTATTCAGATGGAGTCGACAAATCTTTTCCACTGATTCTCTCGACTTCTCGAAATCCTAATCCGAATCAGCGGAAGATCTTTGTAGTACTATCTCCTTAGAGATAGATGGAGAACGGCCCCACCTGGGGGGCAGACGACACGAACTTATGACCGAATTGATGGATGGAACAGCAGCTAAAATCGTATTGTCGGCCAAGAGGGGCGATTCTATCAACCGAATTGCAGACAAAATCGGTGTATCGTACTCATGGACGTACGACTGGATTGAACGATTAGAGGAGGCAAGGGTTATCGCCAGGACCGATAACGGAATAGAAGTAGTCGATCACGAGATACGCCAACAGTATGCCGAAATGATGGCTGCGTTGTACAGTCGCGACGCCATCTCTCAAGAGGACGCATACATCATTCCTCACTTCGCGGGGATAGAGTTCGCCTGCACGGAAATCGACGCTGCATACGTCTGGACGCACGGCGGCTATCAGATTGCCAGAACACACGATGATTACCCGGTGTTCATCCAAGTTCACGACCGCGATGTCGGACGGTGGAACGCGTTCTTCCAGCAGTTCGACATCGAGGCGACGATCAACGAGCGTCCCGACGCCGACGACATTGACGGGGACATCCACTACGTGGTGTTCCCCGAAACCGACGGAATCGACATTGAGTGGGTTAACGGGAACCCAGTCATCCCGTTGGAAGATGCCGTCGACCAGATGATGGAGAATCGTCCGGCTTACGAACCAGCATTAGAAATCATCGCCCGTGAGTACGATATCGACATCGATGCAAGTCATCACGACGCCATGACTGCAGACTGAGTGGGACTTCGAGATGAGCCTCCCCGAACGACAGTCGGAACTCGTTGGAACGTACCGCGCGATACGGGGTGCCGAGCTCCCACACGTGCTTGTCGGCGGCTGGGCAGTCTCGGCGTTCCAGACGCGGTTCACCACAGACATCGACGCGGTGCTTCCGGAGACCTCTCTGGCGGACTTCGAGGCCCTACTCTTCGATCTTGACTACGAGAAATCGTTCGAGAAGGATGTCTCGAAGCAGTACGAGGGGCAAATGGTTCAGTATAAAAAGCCAGTCGGGGAGAACGAAGTGAAGTTCGAGGCCCTGGTCGATGCGCTTCGTTGTCGGCAGACAGATGCAGAGTGGTCGTATCGGTACCTTCGGGAACACAGCACCGTCGACTCCCTCAACGTATCCGAAGGCCTCAACGGGCGGATTCCGGAGCCAGCGCTCCTGTTCGCCCTGAAAATTCATAGCGGCCGGATGGCCGATACCCGAGATCTCGTCGTCATCAGTATCCAAGCGGACTTCGACCGCATCGAGCGACACCTCAATCGAGGTAATCCCTCGGAACTCGATGGGCAGATAGAGGACGTAATAGGCCGACTCGAAAACGACACCTTCGAAGACTCGTTCAAGGGGGTTTCAGACAGAAGGAGATTCCCGAAGACGCCATCACTCAACTTATCGCCTTCCTATGTGATCAACGAGAGCGACTTGCTTAGGTGGTCTTCTTTTCGGCTCGGAACAGAGTACAGCCACAGTATCTGTGCGATCAACAGACGATTCTTTGGCAGCAGACAGCCAGCACGGAGCCACTCCAATGGACGGTTGCGGAAAAAGTCAGTAATTATTACGACCCATTGCCGTCTATTGATTTCGGTTCGTCATGTGAGATAACGAGCCCGACGGGAGTGAGCGAACGCGAAGCGTTCGCGAGCTACGTTGGACGAGTGACGAGCGAAGCGAGGAGTGAGCCCGACGGGATTTGAACCGGAGGGAGACGTGCTCCTCACGACGTTCGCCGTGCGCGTCTCCCAGGGTTCAAATTCGTCGCTGGCGCTGTTTGCTCCTCACGTCCGTTCGTCACAAAACAGCGAGCCCGACGGGAGTGAGCGAACGCGAAGCGTTCGCGAACTACGTCGGGCGAGTGACGAGCGAAACGAGAAACGAGCCCGACGGGATTTGAACCCGCGACATCTTGGTCCGGAACCAAGCACTCTGTCCACTGAGCTACGGGCTCCCGTATGCAGGTATCTCGGCGGGCGGCTTAACGGTTGTGACACGAATCCGGCGATCCGCCGAGTTGTGCCGGAAGGGCACGCACCGCGCACATGGAGTACACGCTGCAGTAGTACGACCTCGTATCGGCGGGCATCGTCGGGTCGCTGGCGGTCGGCGGCGTCGGGGTGCCGACACCGGTCGCGGTCGTCGTCTCCGATGCCGTCGCGGTCGGCACCACGGGTCACGCGCTGTCGGTCGGCGCCCCCGGCGACCTCGCCGAGGAGGCGGACGACGCCGATCCGGAGAAACCCCCGCTCGCGGAGTGAGCTGCCGTTTCAGGGCGACTCGCCGGTCTCCAGTGTCAGGTCGTCGGTCGGGTAGGCGACGCAGGTGAGGGTGTAGCCCTCCTCGAGTTCGGGCTCGCCGAGCATCTGGTTGGTGTGGTGTTCGACGTAGTCCTCGGCGTGGCCGCCGTCGGCGACGTGGCCCGCACAGGAGATGCACTGCCCCTCGCGGCAGGCGTACGGCAGGTCCCAGTCCTCGTCCTCGCCGGCCTCGAGCAGCGTCTCGTTCTCCCTGACTTCGACCGTCTTGCCTTCCTTTGCGTACTCAACCTCGAAGGTCGCGGCCTCGTCGTCGGGGATGGCCGCGGGGCTCTCGTCGATTTCGGCTTCCTCGGCGAGTTCGCCCTCGCCTGCGACCTCGGCGCCGACGGCCGCGACCGCGCCGCCGCCGCCGAGCGTCCGGTTGGACGGCTCCGCGAAGTCGGTCTCCGGCACCGACTCCGCCCGCTTCTCGATGACGTCCTGGGAGATGTCCTCGCGGGGCTTCCAGTCGGAGCCCCCCGAGAGGTGGAGGATGACCGCCACCAGCGTCAGTATCGCCCCGCCGACGATACCCACTGTCGTGACCATGTCCGAGATTGGGTGAGCCTCCTCAATAGCGTTGTGATTCATCCCACCCCCCGTCGACACCGCTCCCGACGCCGGTTCCGGCGCCCAGGCGGCGGGCCGTCGGACACTCCGAACACGAGCGGAGTGGCGGCAACACACATCACTGCCGGGGAGCATATGAGCCGAGAGATCGTAAATGAGGTACGATGAATCAGTTCGTGAACGGCGAGTGGGTGACCGAGTACGAGGCCACCGACGAGGACGGCGAGTTCGACCGACAGACGACCAGCTTCCGCGACACCGTCGCGCCGGAGGACGTCGAGGCCGGGCGGTACCACCTCTACGTCTGCAACGCCTGCCCGTGGGCCCACCGGACGCTCATCACCCGGAAGCTGCTGGGGCTGGACGACGCCATCACCGTCGACTACGTCGACCCGTACCGCGGCGACGGCGGTTGGCAGTTCACCCCGGAGAAGGAAGCCTGCACCGCCGACTCCGTCAACGGCGCCGACTACCTGCGGGAGCTGTACGTCGCCGCCGACGACGACTACACCGGCCGCGTGACGGTTCCGGTACTGTGGGACAAGCAGGAGGACACCATCGTCAACAACGAGTCCCGGGAGATCATGCGGAACCTGACGACCCGTTTCGCCGAGAAAGGCAACGGCGTCGACCTGGCGCCGGTCGACCTGCGGGACGACGTCGACCGGATCCTCGACGAGATATACGAGCCGATCAACAACGGCGTCTACCGGGCGGGCTTCGCCGACACCCAAGAGGCCTACGACGGGGCCGTCACGGAGCTGTTCGACGCCCTCGATCGCTGGGACGAGGTCCTGGCCGACCAGCGGTATCTCGCCGGCGAGCGGCTGACCGAGGCCGACATCGCGATGTACACGACGCTGGTCCGGTTCGACGAGGTCTACCACACCCACTTCATGTGCAACCGCAGTCTCATCCGCGAGTACGACAACCTGTGGCCGTACCTCCGAGACCTCTATCAGACGCCCGGCTTCGGCGAGACGACTCACATGGGCCACATCACGGAGCACTACTACACGACCCACCCGGACGTCAGCCCGAAGCGCATCGTCCCGACGGGCCCCGATCCCGACTTCGAGGCGCCACACGACCGCGACGACCTGGCCGGCGAGCCGCCGGTCTGAGCGGCGGGTGGCGACGACTGACGACGAGCGGCGGGCGGCGACCGCCGCCGACACGCCTATGTGTGTGGATGGTATACACACCCACACTATGCCGGACACGAAGCGAGGCCGCGAACGGAAGGGCAGGACGAAGCGCCAGCAGCGCCGCGAGCGCGAGATCGAGCGGGCGCTCGCCGCGCGCGACCGAAGCCTCGATTTCGAGGAGCTGTACGACGACGAGGAGATCGACTTAGACATCTGAGCGGGCGGCCGGCGCGGCGAGTCGGGTCACATTCTCGGCGGCCGCTAGAGCGACGGACCACAAAGCAGTAACACGGCCGGCCGCACCGTACGGTAATGAGACGTCGGAGCGTCATCAGGGCCGGAGCCGGCGCCCTCTCGGCGGGGCTGCTGGCCGGTTGTATCGGCGGCGGCGACGGCAGCGACGGCGGCGGAGACGGCGGCGAAGACGGCGGCGGGACCCCACAGCCGACCGAGAATGACGGACGCCGCGACGGCGTCTACGTCCAGAAGTTCACCGACGGCATGGCGATGCAGGGGACCGCGGAGGCCGGCGACCTCGAGCTCGCGGTCATGTACTCCGCTCCCCACCGGTTCTGGCGGATGGTCGGCGACGAGCGGAAGGAAGAGCCAGTTGCGGAGAGCGATTCGATGCACCTGATGGCCGCCGTCTGGGAACCGGAGACCGAAATCGTCGTCCCGGAGACGGGGCTGACGGTCGAGATCGCCCCGGAAGGCGGCGCCTTCGACGAACAGGTCATCTATCCGATGCTCTCCCAACCGATGGGCTTTCACTACGGCGCCAACTTCGCGCTGGACGGCGACGGAACGTACGACGTCCGGGTCACCGTCGGCGGGCTCAACGTCCGCCGGACGGGCGCCTTCGAGGGCCGGTTCGGCGACCCCGCGACCGCGACCGTCGGCGTCACCTTCGACGCGGAGACCAGAGAGGAAGTCGGCGACCAGGCCCGGGAGCTCGATAGCTTCGGCGACCCCGGCGCAATCGAGCCGATGGAGATGATGATGCCGGACGGCACCCTGCCGGCCGCCGGGTCGATGCCGGGCGAACTGGTCGGGAGCGAGCGGACCGACGACGCCGTGTTGCCGCTGCTCGCGATCCGCGACAACCCGCCGGTCGAGGCGGGGGCGTACCTCGCCGTCTCGGCCCGGACCCGCTACAACGGGTACACCCTGCCGGCCGCGGGGCTGGAGGCGACCGTCGACCGCGACGGCGAGACGGTCTTCGAGGGGCCGCTCCGGCGGACGCTGGACCCGGAACTGAACTACCACTACGGGGCGGCCGTCGACGCCCTGGAGTCCGGCGACGAGGTGACCGTCCGGCCGGTGACGCCGCCGCAGGTCTCCCGGCACCGCGGCTACGAGCGGGCCTTCCTCGAGATGGAGCCCGTCAGCTACACCGTCTAAATGGAACGGACGCCCGCGACCGCGACGGCGCTGTCGGTCGCCGTCGTCGCCCTATTATGTGTGGCCGTCGTGCCGGCCGCCGCCCACGTCTCCGGCCTCGAGGCCGACGACCAGCGGTCGGCCGACGGGACGCTACACCTGGAGTGGGAGTTCGCCGACGCCGGCTCCTGGGTAGTCGTCCGGGCCGACGACGGCGGCGAGCCGGGCGAGGTGCTCGGCTACCGCCGGGCCACCGACGAGACCGCCTTCCGGACCGGCACGACCGTCGCCGTGGACGACGGCGCCTGGAGCGAGGTGGCGGGGAGCCGGGAGCTGTGGGTCGTCCTCCACAGCGAGGCGGGCGGCGAGGGGTTCGACCCCGAGGAGGACCCGATGGAGACGGCGTTCGGCGAGCCGGCCGGCAGCCGGCTGACCGTCGAGCGGGCCGCGGGCGCGACGACCGTCGCCGCCCAGGGGTTCGGGGCACAGACGTCGACCGACGGGACCGTCGCGGTCCGGCGGGCCGAACTCGCCGAGGACGGCTACCTCGCGGTCCACGCCGTCGACGCCGACTCCTCGGCGTCCGCCGGCGACGAGGATATCGGCGAGGCGGTCGGCGTCGTCGAGCTGTCGGCCGGCGTCCACGACGACATTACCGTCGAACTCGACGATGGGTACCTCTCCGGGGCCGAAAGCGAGACACTCCTGGCGGCGGTCGTCCACGCCGGCGGCGACGAGTTCGGCGCCGACGCGACGGCGCCCGTCACCGCCGGCGGCGCCCCCGTGAGCACGATCTTCGGCGTCGAGTTCCGGACCGCAGGGGCGGCGGCGACGGCGACGCCGACGCCCACGCCGGCGGAGTCCTCGCTCGTCACCACGGCGGCGGACGCCGGCGGCTCGTCGACGGCGACATCGACGGCGACGGCGACGGGGACCGACGGCGACGGCGCCGGCGTCGGGGCGGTCTGGGCGGCGGTCGCCGTCGCCCTCGCCACCGGGCTGGCCGTCCTGCGGCGGCGCTGAGACGGGCGCAACCGACTTGTCGACTCGCCGTGTACCGTGCGACCGGCGACAGTGACCTACGAATTCGTCCTCGGCCTGCTGCTGGGGACCGGCGCCGTCGGCGCGACCGTCGTCGCCGGCCTCGCGGCGGCCGCGTTGGTCCGGCGCCGTTCGTGGCCGTACCTGCTGGTCGCCGGAGCGCTCGGGACGCTCCTCGTCAGGTTCGTCGCCGGCGTCGGCCACGTACAGGGCAGTCTCGGCGCCGAGACCCACCACCTACTGGAGCACGGCCTCGACGTCGCGATGGCGGCGCTGGTCATCGCGGCGGTGGCGGTCACGCGGGACGTCTCCGAGATGACGGGAGGTGGCTCGCAATGAGCGACGTCAGAAAGCGCATCGAGCGGCGGATCCACGACGACCCCGGGGTCCACTTCAACCAGCTGGTCCGGGAGCTGGACCTGGCGGCCGGGCAGGTCCAGCACCACGTCAGACGGCTCGCCGAGGAGGACCGCGTGGCCGTCGCCGAGCTGTTCGGCCGGACCCACCACTACCCGCCGGCGTACGACGACTGGGAGCGGCGGGCGCTGGCGCTGCTGCGGCGGGAGACCAGCGCCGCGGTCGTCGCGACGCTGCTCGACGAGGGGCCGTCGCGACCGGTCGACGTCGCCGAGACGGTCGGCGTCGCCCGCAGCACGCTCGCCTGGCACGCCGACCGGCTCGTCGAGGCCGGTCTCGTCGAGAAGCGCCACGACGGCCGCCAGCTCGTCGTCGCCGACGAGCACCGCACCGCCGAACTGCTGGCGGCCGCCGACCCCTCCCTGCCGGAGCGGCTCGTCGACCGGTTCACCCGGCTCGTCGACGGGCTGCTGAGTTGAGTCGACACGGACCGAAAGCCTGACCCATCGGCGTCATGGAGATCGAGACGATGAGACGCCGCGACTACCTCGCCGCCGCCGCGGCGGCCGGCGCCGTCGGCGTCGCCGGCTGTGGCGGAGAGGTCGAGACTCGCGCGCTCCGCTCGACGCCGCCCGTCCTCGAGAACCGTCCCGAAGGCGTCTACCACCCCACCCACGTCGACGGGATGGAGCCGGTCGGAACGGCCGAGACCGGCGACTACGCCGTCGCGCTGACGTACACGTACCCGCACCGCTTCTGGCGGGTCGACGCCGCGACCGAGAGTGTCGCCGACGCGGCCCGAGAGTCGCCGGACGGCACGGACGTCCACCTGATGGCGCTGGCCTGGGACCCCGAGACCGGCCGGACGCTCCCGGAGTCGGGGCTCAGCCTCGAGATTGCAAGGGACGGCACGACCGTCGGGGAGGGAGTCGTCTACAACATGCTCTCGCCGCAGATGGGCTTTCACTACGGCGCCAACTTCGCGCTGGACGGCGACGGGACGTACGACGTCCGGGTCACCGTCGGCGGGACGACCGTCCGCCGGACGGGCGCCTACCGCGGCCGGTTCGACGACCCCGCCACCATTACCGTCCCCTTCGAGTACGCCGCCGACGCCCGCGACGAGATACCGGTCGAGCGGACCCCCGATCGGGCCGGCGAGCGCACGACTCCCGACAGAATGGAGATGTCGGTCCCGCTCGGGGTCGCCCCGGAGCTGGCGTCACTGCCGGGCGAGCACCGCGGGACGGCGGCGTCCGGCGACGCCGAACTCGCGGTCGTCACGACGGAGACGCCGCCGGCCGGCGTCGACGGCGAAGGGTCGTACCTGGCCGTCTCCGCGCGAACGCCGTACAACCGGCTGCTGTTGCCTCGGATGACACTGGCGGCGACGCTGCGGCGCGACGGGACGACCGTCTTTGACGGCGAGCTCGTCCGGACGTTCGACGACCGGCTGGGCTACCACTACGGCGCCGTCGTCGACCCGCCGTTGGCCGGCGACGAGCTGACCGTCCGGGTCCGGACCGCCCCGCAGGTCGACCGCCACGAGGGCTACGAAACGGCGTTCCTGTCGATGCCGGACGCGAGCCTGACCCTGTAGTTTTGAGGCCGCGGCGCGTAGAACGGCCGTGGCCGCCGACTGCGTCGTCTGCGGCGAGCCCGCGGCGGTCAGCGGCGCCTGTCCGCACTGCGGGGCGGCCTGCTGCGGCGACCACCGGCCGCCGTCGGCCCACGACTGTACGGGGACGGCGGCGGGAACGACGGGCGGCTGGCGACCCGATCTCGACGGCGCGAGCGTCAACCCGCCGGAACGATCGCCGGCGTCGCTGCTGCGGCCCGGCGTCGGCCTCGGCGTCGTGACGCTGCTGGTCGTCGTCGCGGCCGTCGGGGCCGTCGCCTACGTCGGTCCCCCCGACGACGGGCTCGACGCCGGCGCCGTCGAGACCGAAACCGAGGCGGCGACCGTCTCCGAGCGGCGGGCGGCCGGCGTCGGTGCCGTCGAGACGGACCCCGACCTCGCGGCCGTCGCCCGGGCCCACAGCCGCGACATGCGCGACCGGGGGTACGTCGACCACGTCGACCCCGACGGCGTCGGCCCGCAGGACCGCGCCGAGGCGGCCGGCCTCGATTGTTTCGTCGGCGAGAACATCTATCAGACGCCGCGCGGGGCGCTGGCCGACTCCGAGCGCGCGCTGGCCGGCCAGGTCGTCCGCGAATGGCTTGACTCGGCGGGCCACCGCGAGACGCTGCTGTCGGAGCGGTACGACCGGCAGGGCGTCGGCGTCGCCGTCGGCGAGGGCGCCGTCTACGTAACGCAGCTGTTCTGCTGACCGGGCCGTCGTGCTCGCGGGCGAGCGGCCGGATCAGTCCGTCGCCCGCCGTGGGTCGTCGGGCCGGCGACCGGACGGAGCCGACGATGGGGCGTCGCTCGTCCCCGTCGTCTCGGGGCGACGACGGCGGTAGTAGGCGACGTGGTAGGCGAACGAGACCGCGAAAGCCAGCGGGAGGAGCACGACGGCGAGCACGCCGAGCGCCGCGGCGAGCACGCCGCCGGCCGCGACAGCCCCGGGAGCGGCGTCGCCGACACCGGCGTGCTGAGCGGGCCGTCGCGAACGACCGCGACGGCCTCCTTCACCGCATCGAGTCCGCCGTCGGCGCCCAGCACCACCGCGACGTCGAGGAACTGCTGGATGACCCCGAGGATGAAGGCCACGAGGAAGAAGACGAGAAACAGCAGCGCGACCGCCGCCGACATGCCGGCGAGGGCGCCGGCCGTCGGCTCGCCGCTTGCCACGCCGCTGGCGGCGAACAGCCCCACGCCGGCGAGGACGGCGACCACCACGAGCGCGATCACGACGGCGAACTGCAGCAGCGTCCACACGCCGTAGGCGACGACGGCCGACGCGCCGTGGCGTTCGATCCCGTCGGTGAAGTCGCCGAGACTCGTCGACCCCTCGACGGCGGCGTCGCACATCGTGACGAGGCCGACGAGCGCGACCGGGACAATGACGATTCCGTAGACGAACCCGCCCAGGATCGGAACCAGCGCCACCACGAGGCCGACGAAGAGGACGAGCCCGCTCCCGGCCGCCCCGAGGAGGACGTTTGGGTTGCGCCGAAGCGCCGCTCCCGCGTCGCCGATCGCGTCGATCGCAGCCCCCATGAACGGCCGGTACGAGCGGCGCAGAATAAAGCTACGGCCGCGCTCACCGTCCGTCCCGCGACGACGGGCGGCGGCCCGACGGGGTCGAGAGCCGTTGGACGGGAGCGCCGCGGCCGCTCCAAGCGCTCTCGAAGGCAGGAGAACTCGGCTCCGTCGACGGCCGGGTTACGGCCGAGTGAGCTACAGCCGGGTGAGCTTACAGTCGGGTGAGCTTACAGCCGGGTGAGGTCCTTCGCGCGCGGTCCCTTGTCGGCCTCGACGATCTCGAATTCGACCTCCTGGCCCTCCTCGAGGTCGGGGCCGCCGACGTCTTCCATGTGGAAGAACACGTCCTCGTCCGCCTCGTCCGTCTCGATGAATCCGTAGCCGCCGGTGTCGTTGAAGAAGTCGACCGTTCCAGTTGCCATCTCGCGTAATATATGAGCAGCCCGGGACATAATCCTTGCGAGACGGCCGCCGGTCACCGGCCGGCCCACAGCAGGGCGACGGCGGCGGCGACCAGCAGGCCCGCGAGGGCGGCGAAGGCGACGGTAAAGTCGAGGCGGTCGGCGACGACGCCGACGAAGGCCGGCCCGAGGCTGCCGATCCCGAGAAACAGTGTTCGAGCGGCGCCGAGGTCCGCGCCGGCGTCGGCGTCCGGGGCGGCGTCGAGCAGGATGGCGTCGATGACGGGAAACTGTGTCTTATAGCCGAGGGCAAAGACGACGATGGTGGCGGCGACGGCGACGGTAGAGTCGGCGACGACGAGCCCCCCGAGGGCGGCCGCCGCCAGCAGCATGCCGACGACGGCGACGGTCCGACGGCGGAATCGGTCGCTGAGCGCACCGGAGACGGGCTTGACCGCCAGTCCGACGGCGAAAAGCAGCGCGAAACCGCCGCCGGCCAGCGCCGGCGAGAACCCCTTCGTCGCGCGGAGGTACTCCGGCAGGAAGTTGAGCACGCCGTTGACCATGAAATAAAAGCAGACGAAGGCGACGATGGTCCGGCGTCGTCGCGGCGTCGCTAGCAGTCGGCACAGCGTCGCGACGACGGGCAGCTCGGCGCGGCGGACGACGTACGGCTCGCGGTTCCAGGCGGCGAACGGCACCAGCAGCCCGAACAACAGGACCGCGACGGGGGCGAAGACAGCCCGCCAGGAGGCGACGGCGATGGCGGCGACGGCCGCCCCCGACGCCAGGATGCCGCCGAGGTCCGTGCCGGCGCTGAACACGCCCAGCGCCCGCCCGCGGCGCTCGACGAACAGATCCGACAGCAGCGCCCGCGAGGGGATGGCGTACAGCCCCTTGCCGACGCCGAAGACGGCCATTCCGGCCAGCAGCGTCGCCAGGCCGGCGGCACCGCCCAATAGCAGACAGCCGGCTCCGAGGACGACGAACGACGGCGCCAGCAGCGTCGCCCGGCTCCACTCGTCGGAGAGCCGGCCGCTGGGGTACTGGAAGACGGCGTAGACCCCCTGCAGGACCGCGAGGGCGGCGCCGGCGCCGGACAGCGACAGCCCCAGGTCCGCCCGGATCTCCGGCAGCAGCGGCGGCACGGCGAACCGGGCCAGCTGGAGCGTCGCCCACGCTAGCGCCGTCACCGCCAGCATCCGGCCGGTGTGGCCGCCGACCAGTCGCTCGTCGCCCGACACGCCGCGTCGTCAGCCGGCGAGACATTTCCGTCCACGGATACCGGCCGACGACATCGGCACTGCCCGGGTCCGACTCGAGGTACACCGGCACCGGTGACGCTCGACTGCGACACCCGCGACCGGACCGTCCCGGGCGAGGAGGCCGTCCGGCGGAAGACGATCGTCGGCCGCGATCCAGCGGCGTGGTAGACGCTCCGCTGTCCGGGCTGCGGGAACCGACCGGAGACGATGCCCGTCGCAGACGAGTGATTTTTACTGCGGCCGGGCGACGCTCCGCCGTGTTCCGCGTCGCGCGCGAGACCGGCCCCGCGCTTCTCGTCCCGGCGGCGTGGGCGGTCGTCGCCGCCGCCCACGTCGACGTCGTCGCCGACCGCACCCTCCTCATCGCCCACGCCGTGATGACTACCCTATTGGTCGTCTTCGCGGTCACCGGCCGCGCCGATATGCGGGAGGGGACGCTCCGGGTGTGGTGGGTCGTCATCGCCGTCGGCGTCGTCCCGGCAGCGGCCGGGACCGCCGGGCTCGCCGCCGGGAACGCCGCGCTCCGGGCAGTAGCGCTGTACGGCTGGATGCTGCTGCCGGCGGTCGGCCTCGTCGACACCGGCCGCCGCGTCCCGCGGGCGAGCGTCCGTTATCTCGGCGGGGCCGTCCTCTGCGTGATCGGCGCCACCGTCCACGCGGTCGCGGGGGCGCTGCCGGTCGCGACATCGACGGCCGCCGTCGCCGGCGTCGCCGTGGTCGGCGCCGGCCAGAGCGCCGGCATCCTCGACGCCGTCGTCCGGTACTGAGCGGGGGGTCGACCGACGGCCGGACCCGCACCTCCGTGCCACCCCAACCCTCTTGTCGGATCGGGAGCCACCGTCGGATGGAGCCGCCCGGCTCCGTGAGCCCATGGATCTCGAGGAGTTCGAGCGCCGACACCGGCCGACGGACTCGGAGGAACCGTTCCAGCTGGAGAACAGCTACACCCTCGACGTCGCCGTCGACGGGGCGGCGACGGCGAAGGCGGGGACGATGGTGGCCTACACCGGCGACCTCTCCTTCACCGGACAGGCTTCCGCCGAGGGCGGCATCACCGGCTTCCTGAAGGAGGCCACCTCCGGCGAGGGGACGCCCGTGATGCGCGTCGAAGGACAGGGCCACGTCTACCTCGCCGACCGCCGCAAGAAGGTGCAGGTCCTGCGACTCGGCGACGGCGAGTCGATCACCGTCAACGGCGAGGATGTCCTCGCCTTCGAGGAGGAGGTCGCCTACGAGGTCGGCCGCGGTCACGACCCACGGCGATCCGACGGTCCTGTCGCCGCCGGTCGCGACGGACCCCGCCGCGACCGTCGCCTGGAGCGACACCACACCGGACGTCGAGGTCAATGCCGGCCTCTCGGACATGGTCGGCCAGGAGTCCGGCGAACGACTCCAGATGGAGTTCACCGGCGAGACGGGGTTCGTCGTCGTCCAGCCGTACGAGGAGCCGTAGCGGCCGTCGGCGGCACGGCCCATCTGTTTCGTCCGCTCGACCGCCGACCCGTATCTCGACGTACCTCGTTCCATCGCCCTGCCGAACGAGGGAATCGAATTATCGGTCACCGACAGCCGCCCCTACCGGAGCGCCTCGACCACCTCCGTCACCCGCCGCTCGTCGACCGGTGCGGTCGTCTCGCCGCCTTCCTTCAGCGCGGTGCCGACGATCGCGCCGTCGGCCGTCGACAGCAGCGCCGTGTCGTCGGCGCGGGGGCGACCGCGTCGCGGGCGTCGGTGGCCGCCGCGAGCGTCGACTCCGCGGTCGTCCGGCCGGTCGCGGGGCCGCTGACGACGACCGCGTCGGCCAACCCCCGCTCGCAGGCGTCCCGGACGGCCCCGCGGACCGACCGCTCGCCGAGCGGAGCGGAGTGTTTCACGTCGACATCTGCCCAGACGGCAACGTCGGCGTCGAGCCGCTCCCGCAGTCGGAGCGTCTCGTGGGCCCGGCCCTCGAGGAGCCCCTGGTCGGCGACGCGGGCGCCGACGTGGACGTTGACCCGGAGGAAGTCGCCGCCGGCGGCCGCGGCGACCGACAGCGCCGCTGCGGCGTCGTTCCGGAGGACGTTGACACCGACGGGCCGATCGACGGCCTCGACGACGGCCCGCGTCGCCCGCGTCATCCCGGCGACGGTGTGCTTCGGGACGTCTTCGGGGTGGTACGGGGCGTCCCCGAGGTTCTCGATAATAATCCCGTCGACGCCGCCGGCGGCCAGCGCCTCGGCGTCGGCGACCGCCCGCTCGATGACCCCATCGAGGTCGTCGCCGCCGGGCGCACCCGGCAGCGGCGGCAGGTGGACCATCCCGACGACCGGCTTCGCCGCGTCGAACGCGTCGAATCCCATGCCACTCCGCCGGCTACTCCCGGTAGCCGACGTCGTCGTCGCGGCGGTAGTAACCGTGGACCGACCGCTCGCCCTCGCCGCCGGGCGGCGCGCCGACGAAGACGCCGAGCTTGCCGACGTCGGGGTAGACGGTCACGTCCGGCTCCGTCATCGTCGAGATTTCAGGTACCGCAGCGGGCCCTCGGAGTCGTCGACGACGCGGTGGGCGCCGCGCTCGTCGGCCGGCAGCGCGGCGTAGACGCCGGCCGACAGCGATAGCTCCTCGGCGTCGAGCCGGAGCCGCCCCTCGCCCGACAGGACGAACAGCGCCTCCTCGTTGCCGGTGTGGTAGTGGTACGGCCACGACCGCTCGCCGGCCGGCAGCTCGTAAAGGCTGCAGCCGAGCCGGTCGCCGTCGGTCGCGGCGGCGAGCTTCTTCCGACGGAGATTGGTGTCGTCGACGGTCGTCCGCGTCGATCGTGCCCATGCCGGCGGCTCTCGGCGGCGGCAACAAAAACACGACGGGCAATCGTGGGCTTGATGCCGGCCCGCGACGCCGGACCGATGTGCAGCGCCGCGACGCCGCCGCGACGGCCGCCGGACTCGGCGCCGGTGGTGCGGTCCTGCTCGTGCTCGTGGTCGTCGCCGGCGGCGACGCCGTCGTCGGCGCGCTCGGGCGGGCGGCACCGGCGCTCGCGGCGGCCGTCGCGGCGACCATCCTCGGGTGGCTCTGTCTGTGGGGCGTCGGCTTCCGGGCGGTGGCGACCGCGACCGGCGCCGACGTCGGCCTCGTCGACGCGGTGCTCGTCACCGCGGGAGCGGCCTTCGCCGACCACGTCACCCCGTTCGGACAGGCCGGCGGCGAGCCGGCGACGGCGCTGCTGCTGTCGGACGTCGCCGGGACGCCGGTCGAGCGGGCGCTGGCGGCCGTCAGTAGCTTCGACGCGCTCAACGTGCCGCCGTCGCTGACGTTCGCGGCGGTCGGCGTCGGCTACTACGCCGCCGTCGCGGCCCTCGACGCGACGCTGCGGGCCGTCGCCGCCGGCCTCGCCGTCGTCGCGGCCGCGGCGCCGCCGCTCGTAGTGCTGGCGTGGCGCCGCCGGAAGGGCCTCGAGCGGGCGCTGGTCCAGGCGGTGACGCCGCCGGCGCGGCTCGCCGGCCGGCTGCTGCCGCGGGTCGACCCGCCCGACCGGTCGGCCGTCGCGGCCCGGGTGGGCGGGTTCCGCGGCGCCGTCGAGTCCGTCGCCGCCGACCGCCGTCGGCTGGCGGTCGCGCTGACCTGCTCGGCGGCCGGCTGGCTCTCGCAGGTCGTCGGCCTGTGGCTGGCGCTGCGGGCCGTCGGCGTCGCCGTCCCGCTCTACGTCCCGCTGTTCGTCGTCCCGCTGGGGACGGTCGGGTCGGCGCTGCCGACGCCCGGCGGGCTGGGCGGGATCGAGCCCGTCCAGGTCGGCCTGCTGACGGCGGCGACGACGGCGACGGCCGCGAGCCTGACGGCGGCGGTCCTGCTGTTCAGCGTCGGTGGCTTCCTGCTGACGACGTCGGTCGGCGCGGCCGCCGTCGCCGCCCTCGGGGCCCGCGGCCGCGTCGGCTGACCGTCGACTACCGGTAGCCGAGTGCCCGGAGCCGGTCGTCGACGTCGAGCCGGTCGCCCTCGCCCAACTCGGCGTCGGGGAACCGCCGCCGCAGCGCCGCGACCCGCTCGGGGTCGGGGTCGACGACGGGGTCCAGCTCCTCAGGGTCGGCCTCGAGGTCGTACAGCGTCGCCGGCCACGCCCGATCGGGGTGCTCGACGTACTTCCGGCCGTCGGCGCGGACGGCCCGCGCCCAGTTGGCCCGCCGCCGCATCGAGGCGCCGCAGGCCCGCACGTACGCCGGCCGGTCGTCGACCGCGCCGGGCGGCAGCAGCGACGCGCCGTCCAGCCCCTCAGGGATGTCGACGCCGGCCGCCGACAGCAGCGTCGGCAGAACGTCCACCTGGCGGGTCGTCGCGTCCACGGTCGCCGGCTCGATGCCCGGGCCGGACAGCAGAAAGGGGACGTTGGCCGCGAAGTCGAAGACGTTCTCGCCGTGACCGTTCTCGAGGTAGTGGTCGGCGACGTCGGCGCCGCGGTCGGCCAGCGCGCGGTTGAGCCGGCGGACCGGCCCGCGGGTGTCGACCCCGCCGTAGTACTTCAGCGCGTCCCGCAGCGACTTCAGCCCGAGCCGGAGCGAGCTGTGACGGTTCGTGATCGACTCGCCGTGGTCGCCGTGGACGGCCACGAGCGTCCCGTCGGGCGGCGCCTCCAGTAGCGCCTCGAGCTCGCGGTCCAGTGCCGACAGCGCCCGCGCGTACGGCGTCTCGCCGTACCGCGGCTCGTCGAAGGCCGGCGGGACGTGGACATCCTCGTGGAGCTCCCAGAGGTGGAGGTAGGCGGCGAACGGCTCCGGCAGCGCGGCCAGCCGCTCTTCGGCCGTTTCCCGCCAGGGGCCGAACAGCGACGCCTCGGGCTCGCGGTAGCGGTAGTCGTCGAAGCCGCGGTCCAAGCCCGTCTCGGCGACCAACGGCCCGGTGACGAGCGCCGCGGTGTGGTAGCCAGCGTCGCCAAACCGGCCGGCGAACGTCGGCACGTCGTCGGCGAGGGGGCCGACGTCCAGCGAGAGGATCCCGTGCCGCTCGGCGTCGGTCCCGGTCAGCAGACTCGCCACACAGGGGCTGGTCGTGGTCGCGGCGGCGTACATTTCGGTCGCCGTCAACGCCGACTCCCGGAGGGAATCGAGGAAGGGCGTGTCGGCGGCCGGCCCGGCGACGTGGTCCTGTCGGAGGCAGTCGACGCAGACGACGAGAACGTTCAGACGGTCGACGGACACGCTACAACCCGCGACGGCGGCCGACAAGACGGTTGCGTTCCGCGGTCACCGGTAGCCGAGCGACTCGAGGCGGTCGACGACGTCAACGTCGGCGTCGGCGTCAGCATCGGCGTCGGGGTCGACCTCGGCCTCTCGCGGGGCGGCGGCCGGCGGCTCGTAGCCCCCCTCGTCGGTCGCGGCGGTAACCGCCCACGGCACCTCCCGGAGCGGCCGGAAGGCGAGGCCGGCGGCGTGGCCGTAGATGCCCCGCTCGCCGAAGGCGTTGCCGTGATCGGCGGTGACGACCGCGCGGTCGGCGTCGACGTTCGACAGCAGCAGCCGGACGTCGTCGAGGGCCGCCCGGAGGTTGGCGCGATAGGCGGCCCAGACGTCGGCCCGCGAGCGGCGGCCGAACCGGAGGTCCTCCCACACCGACAGCGGGCGGTCGCCGAAGGCCTCCAGGGCGACGCCGTCGTCGCGATCGTCGGCGACGGATGGGAAGTGCGGCTGCATGTAGTGGACGATCAGCCGGTCGAGGTCGCGCTCGCGGCCGGCGCGGACGGCGGCGTCGGTCACCGCCCGCGGCGGGACCGTGCCGAGGTCGTCGTCCCAGGCGTCCCGCCACACCTCCCGGAGGTAGCCCAGCGCGTCGCCGTCGACGTGGTCGTCGCTGTAGGGGTTGGCGGTGACGTAGCCGACCGAGGACAGCGCCGCCGCCGGCCGGCCGAAGACGGCCTCGAGCCACTCCGTCGAGGTGCCGGCGGGCGACAGCCTGGTCGTCCCGACCGGCAGGTCGCCGTCCGGCGGGACGATCTCGGCCCACAGGTCCGCCCGACAGGCGTCGAGGACGACCAGTAGGTCCCAGTCGGCCTCGAACACCGGGTCCGCCGACAGCCGGCGGCCGTATCGGAGGTACGACCGCCAGCAGAGCTCCCGGACGGCGCCGAACCCGGCGCCGCGGAGCTGTCTGATGGCGTCGGCGGCGGCGCTGCGGTCCATGTCATTCGTCGGTCGGCTCGGCTCTTAATCCCCGGTGGTCCGGCTGGAATAGTGTTCAGTGAGAAGGGAATGGAGTATTTCGGCGGTGACGAGGATGTGCTCGAACGCCCCCGGCCGCTCGCGGGCTAGGCCTCGCTGTGCTCGCGTGTCGTCGCTTCTTGCGTCGCTCCTCCCGCTCGCTTCATTCCGAGGCCTCCCTCCCCTCGATCGCTCGGCCTCGCTGCGCGAGCGGTCGGCCCCGTTCGATTTCCTACCCGAGGAGGCTGACCGACCGGCTCTCGCGTAACTAAACATGGCCCCGGCCGGCGGCGAAAAGAGGAAGCTACTTTACCTCGACAGAACAGTTCAGCCCGTGAGCCTGCACGTCGCGGTCACGCACTACCCGGAAGGCGCCGGCCACGCCACGCGGATGATGGCGGTCGCGCGTGGCCTCCGGCGGCGTGGCGCCGAGGTGGCGCTCGCGGGTGGCGGGCCGGGACGACGGCTGTACGGGCCGAACGGCTTCGACGCCTACGAGCCGCCGCAGGTGGACTACATCGGCGATTACCAGGGCGCCGACAACCCGCTGGCCGGGTTGGTGCGGGTGCTGACGGGGAGCCTCCCGGACAGCGCCGACCGGGTCCGCGGGCTCGTCGAGTGGCTCCACGACGTCGACCCCGACGCGGTCGTCACTGACGACATGTTCACCGTTGCGGCAGCCGCGGCGGCCGACGTCCCGCTGTACGTGCTGTCGCACAACGCCGCCGCGCTGTACCGCGACCCGCTCATCCGGGCGTCGACGGCGGGCATCAACGCCGTCCAGCGGCTGGCCGCCGAGCGGTTCTTCTACCCGGCGGTGTGGCCGCCCGGCGACGGCGACCCGCCCGGCGTCTCCCGCGTGCCGCCGGTCGCGCTGCCGGCGCCGCCGGACGCCCCGGAGCGTGGCCCCGACGACCCGGGGGTCGTCCTCGTCCCGTCGACGTACTCGACCGAGTTCGACGCCGTGGCCGCCGGCCTCCGGGCGGCCGGCCGCGAGGTGACGCTCGTCGGCGACCACGACTGGGGGCCGGTGCCGTCGCTGCTGCCTGTACTGCGGCGGGCCGAGGCCGTCGTCTGTTCCGGCTACTCGACGGTGATGGAGGCGGCCGTCGCCGGGACTCCCTGTGTCGTCCTGCCGGCGACGAACGAGCAGGCCGGCGCTGCCCGGCGGCTGGCGCCGGCCGAGGGGTTTCGGGTCGCCCGGCGGCCGGCGGCCGTCGAGTCGGCGCTGTCGGCGCTGTCGGTCGCCCCGGAGCACGCCAACGGCATCGCCGCCGTCGCCGAGCGTATCCTCGACGACATCGCCGCCGCGAGGCCGCGGGCGACGGCCTGATACTGCCGGCTGTACCCGCGGAGCGGGGCGTACGCGAGCCGCCGGCCGGAGACACCTCCGGACCCCTCGGAGCGAACCCCGCGAAATTACAGCCGGTGGTACGGGTCGTACGGTCGACGCCATCGCCCGCCGGTGGAAGGCGACCGCCGTCTCGCGGTCGACCTCCGGGTAGCCAGGGGTCGTGACCGCCCCCCGGGAGTCGACGGTGCTGTCGGCGACGACCGCTGCCCGGTGGACCGGCTCGGGATCGGGGTACGGCCGGACCGAGCCGTAGCCGGCGGCAAACGCCGACCGTAGCGGCGCCGGGTCGTCGACGTACCGATTGACGACGAGGGACTCCGCCTTCGCGGCCGACAGCGCTGCCGCCGCGGCCAGCGGCGCCTCCCGGTCGAGGACGGCCGTCACCTCGCCGTCGGCGACCAGCGCGTTCCCCGGCTGGAGGTCCCACGGGAACAGCGTCGCCCGGGCGGGGCCGACATTGGGGCGGTTGTGCGGTGGCGTCGAAAGACGGCGACACGCTCTGGTCGCCGCGGCGCCGAGCAGCCTCGGGGTCTACCTCAGTCATCAATGAGCGACACGGCGGCGCGGCGGAGCGGCTGGCCGAGGCGGTCGTCGCCGGCCTCGAGGCCGACCGAGCGACCGCGGCGGCGCGCCGGACCGATCAGGCAACAGCGAGACGAGAGCGGCGGAGTGGGAACGAGGGACTTTCACGCGCGGCGTCCAACCGCCACACATGTCGACGTACGTCACCGGGCGGACCCTCGACGAGAACGGAGAGCTGGTTCCGGGGACCGGCTTCGAGGTGCGGGAGGGCGGCCGGCTTGAGGAGCGGCTCCGCGAGCGGACGGGGCCGGTCACCTCCCACCCGACCCGGCCCGTCTGGGGGATCCCGCTGAGCGGCGACGACGGACCGATCCGGACGCTGAGCGTCTTCGGAGCCGGCTACGGCGGCCCGCCGGCGCACTACCACGAGCGGAGCGTCGAGCGCTTCGCGGTCGAGTCGGGGTCGCTGACCCTGCGGCTCGACGGCGACGAGCGGACGGTCGCGGCCGGCGAGGTGGCGACCGTCGAGCCGGACGTCGTCCACGGCTTCCGCGTCGAAACCGACGAGCGAGCGCTCGTGACGACGGAGATCCGCTCGCCGGGGCGGCTCCGGCAGGTGCTGCCGACGCTCGGCGGGCTGGCACACGACCGCTCGCGCAGCGCCGACGACCCGCTCCAGCGGGCCCGCATCGCCGACGTCCTCGACGGTAACACGACCTTCGTCCGGGGCGAGCGGTTCGGCGGCGCGGCGACAGACGCACTCGCGGCCGTCGCGCGGCTGGCCGGCTACCACGGCGCCTACGCGACCTATACGCAGCCGGCGTTCTGGCGGCGCCACGTTGAGCAGCCGATAGCGTGACGGCGACGGACCGCGGCGCGGCCGACGGATTCATCCGTCCCTCGGCGCAACCGACGTGTATGTCGAGCGATACCGACGATACGACCGAGACGGAGCCGACGACCATCCGACGCGGTCGGGACTTCGAGCGGGAGTACCGGCTGTCGGCCGCCGACGCCGGCGAGTTCCTCGTTCAACTCGGCGAACAGCTCCGGGACGACGAGACGCTGACCGTCGCCGACGAGACGGAAGGGTGGGAACTGCCCTTCGAGTCCGGCGAGCCGGTCGGGCTGGAGATCGACTTCGAGGGGACCGGCGAGCCGGAGCTCGAAATCGAGGTCGAGATGCCCGGCGTCGCCGACGACGACGGGCCGACGGTCAGCTGAGGCGTGGGCGACGGCGGGCGCCGTCGGCATCCGGTCGACCATCCGGGCCGGCTCCGCGGATGCGGCGCAACCGACCAGTCCGCGACAGATTGTAGTACGTCCGCTCCGTGTCAGCGATATACATGGATGTCGAAACCGAGTTCGCCGAGGAGACGGTGACCGTCAGCGCCGACGGGGAGGTCGTCGGGACGGTCCCGCGGGAGTTCTGGGAGAAGTGGACCGACCGCATCGAGAACGACCCGGAGACGTGTCTGTCGGTCTGTCTGTCGAGACGGCCGGCCGTCCGCGACGCCTGAGCGACGGAGACGGCGCGAGCCGTCGACGCCGGGGGCTCGCCGGCGCGGTTCCCGTACCCGTTCTTTTTTGTCCGCATCGGCCGGTACGTCGGCCATGCCACCGTCACACGGGAGTCACCTGGGGACGCCGACGGCCGCGGACGCGACGACGCTGCTGTTGCTCGGCAGCGGCGAGCTCGGAAAGGAACTCGTCCTCGCGGCCCAGCGGCTGGGCGTGGAGACGGTCGCCGTCGACCGCTACGAGGACGCGCCGGCGATGCAGGTCGCCCATCGGAGCCACGCGGTCGACATGACCGACGCGGCGGCGGTCAGTGAGATCGTCGACCGCGAGGAGCCGGCGCTCATCGTCCCGGAGATCGAGGCCATCGCGACCGACGAACTCGAGCGGCTCGAGGAGGCCGGCCACGACGTGGTGCCGACCGCCCGGGCGACCCGGCTGACGATGGACCGCGAGTGGATCCGCGAGTTCGCCGCCGGGGAGGTCGGCGTCCGGACCGGCGACTACGCCTTCGCCGACGGCAGAGAGGCCTACCGCGAGGCGGCCGCCGACATCGGGCTGCCAGTGGTGGTGAAGCCGACGATGTCTTCCTCCGGGAAGGGTCAGTCGGTCGTCCACGACGACGCGGCGCTGGACGACGCCTGGGAGACCGCCCGGGAGGGGACGCGCGCGGACACCGGCCGGGTCATCGTCGAGGAACTCGTCGAGTTCGACGCCGAATTCACGCTTTTGACCGTCCGCCACGAGGACGGGACGACGTTCTGCCCGCCCGTCGGTCACGTCCAGGAGGGCGGCGACTACCAGGCGAGCTGGCAGCCGCACCCCCTGACCGACGGGCAGCTGTCGGACGCCAGGCGGATGGCCCGCGAGGTGACCGACGGCCTCGGCGGCCACGGCATCTTCGGCGTCGAATTCTTCGTCCGGGACGGCGAGGTGCTGTTCAGCGAGCTGTCGCCGCGGCCCCACGACACCGGGCTCGTGACGCTGGCCTCCCAGCGGCGCAGCCAGTTCGACCTCCACCTGCGCGCGATTCTCGGCCTTCCGGTGTCGGAGGTCACCGTCGACCGCCCCGGGGCGAGCGCGGCGCTGGTCGCCGACGAGCCGCTCGATCGGCCCGCCGTCACCGGCGTCGAAGAGGCCCTCGCGACGCCGGAGACCGACCTGTGGCTGTTCGGCAAGCCGGACGCCTACGCCGGGCGGCGGATGGGCGTCGCCGTTGCGACGGCCGACGACACCGACACCGCCCGCGAGCGCGCCGCGGCGGCCGTCGACTGCCTCGAGATCGGCGACGACGCCTGAGGTCCGCGCGCGGAACTGCCAGTCGTTTTTGTTTTACGAGCACACCCAAGGCAGTGGCGGGGCGGGCGCTCGTCGGGTATCTGTGTCGCCCCCCGACGGTAGCCGCCTCCGTCGTCCTGCGGTCACGGGCCGGTGATACCAGTATCGTACAGGATGCCGCACTCGTCATACCGGACCAGCGTCTCCGAGTCCGGTATCGCCTCGGAGGAGTCACCGGAACTCGCAGTATGTCGCCGAGATTGGGTCTAAGGTCGGTGTACGCCGCTGCGTCACGGCTGGGACAGACCGTGGGGACGTACTCGGCGAGGGGTCAAATTAGATAACGCAGATGCTCGCTCTCCCACGAGTTGCGGACGAGCGACACCGGCAGTGGGGATCCGGCGCTCGGGGAAGGACACTCACTTGTCATCTTGGGGCGAACGACCCGCATGGGAAGTGACGGCCTCGTCGAACTCGACCAGGAGTGCTGGGTCGCCCTCGCGAAGTACAATCTGCTCCTCGCCACCGGCTTCGGGATTCTCGCACTAGTGTCCCGAACGGCGCTGTCCGGCAACGAACTGCTGCTCATCGAGAACGGAGTGCTCGCGCTGCTCTTCGGGACCGTTCAGACGTACGCCTGGCTCTCCGCGTGAGCAGAGCGGGGCAGTCGACGACGCTCCCGCAGTATCCGACGGGGCCCGGCCGAGGAACTTTTTCTTCGAATAGGACCGCTTCACGTCATTACTGCCGACAGTGTGAGAGGTGTCCGGATCGGACGGAACTCGACCGTCCTCGAACGTCACCGTGACGACTCCATTTTGTGAGTCCCCCGCGACGGCGCAGTGGGGGGCGGTCGAGTCGGTCGGCTCTCTCGGTGGTCGCGACGGCGTACTTGACCGCCCGGTCGCTGTCGGTCCGGTCGCGGTCCGCGCGTTCCAGCGGTCGGTCGGCGTAGAACGAGACCGTCGTGATGGACTGCCGCTCGACGTCCTCGGCGACGCACACGGTCGCCCCGGCCGGTACCTCGCTCGCTACTTGCTGGCCGACGTCGCGCTGCTCCTCGTTGTACGACTCCACGACGAGGGCGCCGTACGTCGGGAGCAGAAGGAGAATGGCAAGAACGCAGACGGCGGCATAGGCGGCCAGCCGCCGTCCCAGCGACGAAAGGGGTCTCGCTCCGGAGGATGGGGCTAATTTCTTCGAGGACCGACCCAACCCGGTCCCGGAGGCTGCCACCGAGCGGTCCGTCCGCGGCGGCAGGCGGGACGTACCCCAGAAGCGCTGCCCCGGGAATATACATCCGGAGTAGATACCGGGCATGGTCGCCGCTCGCCGCGGCGAAGGTGTCGAAGCCGGCCGCACGGAACCGGTCGGCGCGCAGATAGTCGATCGTCACGAGCGGGACGTTTCGCGACCGACCCATTACCCCGAGAGGCACCCGGACGGCACCCGAGCGCGTCGGTCCGGGTGCCACGCGAGGTGCGCGCGGTCCGTGTTAGCCGGATCGGCGGTCGGTCAGGGGCGGGGCGCCCTGTTCCGGCGGCGAGACGGCTCACTCGCTGGGATCGGCTGGGAGTTGCTGGCGCGACACTTCGGCGCGACGGTCGACGTCGACGGCCTCGAGAACGAATTGTGAGGCCGCGCCGACGCCCGTCGATCAGCCATGGAGGTGTTGGCACCCGGTTTAGACGGAAATGCTCGCATTCCAGACGAGTACCTATACCGCGGCGAGCGGAGCGAGTCGCAGGCTCGTGAGGAGATCAGACGCAGTAAAAAGTGAGAACGGTGCCGTCTCCTGGCGAATCGCTTGCGGTAATCTAGTACAGTGGTCCTATAGTTCGTTTATTAGATGTAAACAGATGGCCGACGTTTTGAGAACGTTCTATCGGCAGAACGCTTATTCCGGCGGTCTGCATTTTATTCACTACGTGTAACGGTGTCACCGACGAACAACGAACTACACGAAGCGGGTTATCAGAGCGAGAGAGCCGCGCGCTCGCGCGCCTGACAAGTCAGAACAGGGAGATTTTCACGATCGACGACCTGGCGGAAGCGCTTGAGACGACCTACGACGCCGCCAAGACGACCACGTCGCGCCTTGCGAACAACGGCTGGCTCACGCGTCTCAAGCCCGGACTCTACCTCGTCGTCCCGCTGGCGGCCGGCGAGCGCGGACAGTACACCGCCCACGAGTTCTACATCGCCAACCACCTCGTCGAGCCGATGTACGTCGGGTTCTGGAGCGCGCTCGGCTTCCACGGACTCACCGAACAGGTCCCTCGGTCGGTCACCATCGTGACAACCAAGCGACGCCCGGACCGGACCGTCCACGACGTGGAGTATCACTTCGTCACACTCGCCGAGTACAAGTTCTTCGGCCACGAGCAGTACGCCGTGGGCGGCCACCAGGTCTCCATCGCCACGCCGGAAAAGACGCTGGCCGACTGTGCCGACCAGCCCAACCACTGCGGCGGCGTCCGCGAACTCGCCAAGGGCATTCGGGAGGGGGGCGACGGCTACGATCCCAAGACGCTGATCGAGTATGCCCGACAGATCGGCAACGGGGCAGCCCTCAAACGCCTGGTCTACCTCATGGATCACTACGAGATTACCATTCCCAACCGCGAAACAGTGGACGCCGAGGTCACTGAGGGGTCTTCGCCACTCGACCCGACGCGCTCGTCGAGGGGCGACTACACGCCGGGCTATCGGCTATACGTAAATATCCCCGACGAGGAGTTACCATAGCTGATGCTCGACGAAGCAGCCATTCGTCGGCGAGCTCGGGAACTCGGGGTGCGAACTGACTACGTCGAGAAGGACTACGTCAACTCATGGGTGCTGTACGGCATCTACACGACCGCCTTCGGCGACGACCTGCTCTTCAAAGGCGGAACCGCCCTCAGCAAACTCTACTTCCCGGAAACGTGGCGATACTCCGAGGGCCTGGATTTTACCGTCGACGGAATCTTTAGCGGCACGGAATCGGAGCTACGTGCGGCCCTGGAAACGGCGTCGCGTCGGTCCGGGATCGAGTTCTCGGTCGACGAGTTCTACGAGGGGAACGACGGCGGGTTATCCGACCTACTACGTCGAGGCATCCATCCAGTATCGCGCGATGTTCGACCACAAGAACACGACCGAACTCAACATCATGAGCGACGAGGTCGTCGCCGCAACGCCCGCCGAGCACACCCACGACTATCAGGACGTCAATTCGTTCTCACTGCAGGCGTACTCGCTGGCCGAAATCTTCGCCGAGAAACTCCGGACGATCTACCAGCGCTCTCGCGGGCGGGACTACTACGACCTGTATCAGATCGTCATCGGAAACGAGACGCCACCGGCTGAAACGGTGGCCGCTATGTTCGACGCGAAGCGAGCCCACGCACCCGATGAGTCCTACCACACACCGCCGGAACCCAGCGGGGGGCTTCCAGTCGCTGCCACGGAGAGCATCGCTGACGACTGGAAAATGGCGATACCCGAACTCGTGGCAGATCCTCCAGTACTGGAGACGGTCCGGAAGCGACTCAACGCGTATCTCGTCGAAATCCTCGCTCCGGTGCTCGACGAGTGAGAGAGGAGCCGGGCCCGACTACCGGACTCAAGCGCAGCATTCACTCCGGCAGCTCGACGACCTCTCTCCCCGGTCTGAATATCCCGGCTCTCGTCGAGCGTCTGTCGTCCTTTCTCGAACAATCATTTGGCCCTCTTTTATAATTAGTCACTCGATTCAGGCCGTTCAATGATCGCCTCGACGCGGTCAAGTCGCTCGTCGAGTTTGCGTTCTTTGGCTATTATTACACCACCTGCCAGAGGATGAGCGCGAGCAGCAGGAGCACTAACACTGCGACGGCCATCTTGTAGTAGATGAGTCTGTGTTCGCCCGCGGCGAGCTCTCGGTCGTGTTCGTACTCCTGTTCAAACGTCTCGAGTGCATCTTCGAGTTCGAGTTAATCGTTGTTCGCGTCGACGAATTCCGTCCGTGACCTGGTAAAATACTCGCCCGCCCGGGTCGGCGTGATCGCTGCCATGTCCGCTACCTTATCGGCGATGAACTGGTCGTCCGTGTAGCCGACGGCCGTGACGGTGGGTTGTACTCGCGGTGAAGAGCGCCTCCGCCACCGCCTCCGTGTTGAACGCCTTCAGATCCGTGTCGCTGCCGCCACCGCGGCCGGCGATGATGAGGTCAACGTCCTTGTGGCGGTCCAAGTGGTGAACGCTGTTGGCGATCGACCGAGGAGCACGGTCGCCTTGCACGCTTGCGTCCTTGACGAGGATATCCACGGTAGGATCCCGGCCGTGGATCGCAGTCTTAAATCATCACGAGCGTCGCCCTGGAGCAATGTGACGACACCGATCCGTTCTGGGAACCTCGGTGGGGTCTGCTTGCAGTCGTTATTAAACCACCTGCGCTGTTCGAGTTCGTTCTCGAGGCGGACGACGGCCGCCGCCTGATCGCCCTCCCCGACGGCTGTTACCTCCAGGGTTTGAGGCTGATCTTCCCGCCCTCATATAGAAGTCGAGTTCCCTTCGAGGATGACCTCCATACCGTCTTCGAGATCATAGCCATGTTCCAGTGTTGGCTCTGCTAGGAGCACGCAAGGGAGGTCTGTTTGCCGTCGGTGAGGATGAAGTAGATGGCCGTATCCCGCTCGCTTTTATCTATTACCTTGCGCATACAGCGGACGCCGTGGAGACTCTTTTTGGAGTCGACGACATCGTCAATCCGGTCGTTTAGCTCTCCGACCGTGAGTAGATTGTCCTTCGAGGGGGCATCATCCATTTCGGCCGTCTCGCCCATTGGCGATCGTTCTGAATGGAATATCGCAGGTGTCGCTATCTTAATTTTGGGCCGGTGTTAGACGACCAAGTGAAACCGAGATTGAAGATAGCGGGGCCTAATAGGCCAGTCCAAACCAAGAGGGTGGCCTCAATGAGCTATTCTAACAAGGTCGAATATCTCGCCAACGAACATCTACTGTGTTGCCATTATCTAACTCAACTCGGTAAAGAATCGAATCCCGCTCATCACCTGTTGATAGACCAGCGTCGTCATTCATACTCCCTTTAATCTCCCCAGTTTGGCCATGAAGTTGTGCAAAATCTGGATCACTCTGATCCGGAATGTTGAGACGGACGCGGTCTCCCACTTCAAACCCACTCATCAGCCCACTCTTCGTACTAATTGGTGAAAATATTGGGGATTAATCCCATAGCCTGTTGATGAAGGGGAGTTGAATTCACTCTAAAAATTCTGTGAGGGATGGGGTGTAAGTTGGCTCCCGCCACTGACCGAATCTCCATTTACGTGCAAGGGTTGGTGCGTATTCTATTTGAATTCCGCATAGGTCGACCTGTAGAATGGAGGCAGTAATATTGTCTCGAGGGATAAATACATTTAAATACAATCCAGTGAATATACTTTCTAATGAAGGGGTTCGTCAAGACACCAAATCAGATTGCTCAGCGAATGGTAGAACTTCTCTTCAGGGAGTCAACCCCCTCCAAGGGAGATCAAATTCTCTTTCCAGGCGTAGGGGAGGGACCCTTTATCAAAGCGATCCAAGACTACTGTCTTAACCATGACCATCCTATCCCAGAAGGAATTGCGTGTGACACCCATAAAGGCCGACTCGAGAAGGCTCGTAGTCAGTTTGAGGGTCTACCAATTCAGTTTGAGCAGTTTGATTTCTTAGGCCGCAGGCAGGGCATAGGACAATTTGATTATATCATCGGAAACCCACCTTACGTCCCAATCACGGAGATCAGGGAGTCAAAAAAGGAGAATTACCGCGATCGGTTTAAAACTGCAAAAGGCCGATTTGATCTCTATCTGTTGTTCTTTGAACAAGGGTTAAACTTGCTGAATGACGGGGGGAGGTTGGCATTTATTACGCCAGAAAAATTCGAGTACACTGAGACAGCCAGTGCCCTCCGGCAACAATTTGATGTATACCATCTAGAGCGATTAGAGCATGTCAGTGAGGGCTCTTTTCCGAGCCATATAACATATCCAATAATATCTATTGTCAGTAACACATCCCTGAATGGAACGACAGTAGTACCCCGGAAGGGAAATGCACGTGACGTTTCGCTTCCATCCGATGGATCCCGATGGTCTCAGCTCGTTCGCGATATCGACCCAGACCTTGATTCGACCGGTGTCACACTGGGTGAAGTAACGAGCCGAATTAGCCCTGGAGTAGCGACGGGGGCTGATTCTGTATTCGTATTCTCATCCGAAAAAGCACCTTCAGAACTAGAGCTGTGGAGTGTGCCAACTATTTCGGGAAAAGGACTTGAGCAGCAGCCGATTTCCGAATCCGTTGAGCCGATTGCAAAATTCATCTGTCCCTATGATAGCTCAGGCGATCTCCTCGATGAATCGGATCTCGACACATTTGGTGAATGGCTCAATGACGTGCATCGGTCAAGATTAGAAAAAAGGTCGTGCTTTCAAAAAGGAAAACGAGATTGGTATGCATGGCACGAAAATCCGCCGATGGATCAAATGTTGCAGGAGAAAATCCTCTTCCGAGATATAACTGACAGTCCTCGCTTTTGGGTAGATAAAGGAGGGGATATTATTCCTCGCCATTCGGTGTATTATCTGGTTCCTCAGGAGGGTGTTGATATTACAGGATTACAGGCATATCTGAATACGGGCCAAGTCGAACGGTGGCTGCAGGCAAACTGTGATCATGCTCGTAATGGGTACCTCAGGCTCCAATCCAAGGTACTCAGAGACCTCCCAGTTCCAAGACGATTCTGTAGTAGCTATCAAACTGAACAAACATCATCCAGCTCAGATAGCCCGACCGACAGTTCAAAGATGAATGCAGCAGAGCAAACGGATGATGACTAATACAGACGACACCCATTCACTTCCAAGCCGAGTCATAGAGCTATTCCAAGAAGAAAAATACTCGGAATACGGGAGAAAGCAAACCGATGTAATTTGCGAAGCTGTGGGAAACGATGTTCTATCAAAGAGTGATACCTTGCTTGAAGCAGCTCGGGCAGGAGAATTAGTCGCTGAACGGAATTACACACCTTCTGGACACAGTTTCTACCACGATGTCGATTACGTAGTTGGCACCCCAACTGACCCCGCACAGCGGCAAATAACGGGAGAAGCCGAACTAAACTTCGGGAACGTAGATGATGTCTGGTTAGCCCTTAATGTCGAATCGGTCGTCTTCTCGC
Organism: Halobacteriales archaeon QS_8_69_73; assembly: GCA_003022945.1. Taxonomy (GTDB): domain Archaea; phylum Halobacteriota; class Halobacteria; order Halobacteriales; family Haloarculaceae; genus Natronomonas. Next base: position 53,178 of record PXRZ01000055.1, read on the forward strand.
CGAACAAAAATTGGAAAAACCGCGGAAAGGAGATCCATTCCTTCTATCTTGGAGTCTATGATACTGCTCCACTTGCAGCGACTGGTAGTGTTGTCATTTTAAACGTCGAAGACTTAGATAGGAGTCCTGACGAGATAATCGAGGGTTATCAGGAGTTCGAGTTCGCTGATGGTTCAATAGTACAAAGTCTCGACTCGCTCGCAATCCTCCCTATTAGATACAATGAAGAAGCCCCTCAAGAAGCCGAGTTGGAAACTGGTCTCCTATCGGAGGATGATGAGTTACACTACACATCATTCATAGACGTACTCTCAGGGGCTCTAGAACGGCGATTTCGGGGGGAGTTTCGGGTCTCTCCAGACAGTGTAGAAACCGTCCTCTCACGACAAGAAAGCGACGTGCTTGAATTCAAAGAACAACTCCCGGACCACCGTGATAAAGTCGCTCAGGAAGTGGCTGCGCTCGCAAATTATGAAGGTGGGAGCATCCTGTTTGGTGTTGACGACTCCGGTACTCCAGTCGGCCTTGATTCCATCAACCAGGTGGAAGAGACGGTAGCGAATATCCTGAGTGAAGGTCCTCTCAAACGTCATTCGAAACATAGAAAAAGCCCGTGTCGAAGGAGCAGACATCCTCATTATCAACGTAGATCGAGCAACGGCAGCACCGGTTGACGTCGACGGCACGTTCTTCGTACGGACGGGAACAACCACTGATAGACTGACTGGACGGAAAATTCTGGACCGATTCCCACGGTGAGCTAGAGTCCGTGGCCGGCTTAGGCCGTTTGGCTCAACTACAGCGCTAGATCTGTCCCCAGAGGTCGGAAACTTCGTTCGGCGACGAGACGCTCAGATACCGATAATTCATCTGTAGCAATCGCTGGCGCTTTTCCTCGTCGTCTGCTTGGACGTGTTCTTTCTGATGATCTGGGCCATCAACGAATACCACAATCGGTTGGGATCGTCCTGCAGACTCATAGAAGAAGTCGGCTTCGACCACCGGTTCCTCGCCATCGTATATCGTCTTTTGCGCCTCGTCTGGTAGGGGATAGCCTTCCTCCCGCACTCGCTCAAGGACATCGCGTTCTAAGGTAGATTCACAGGCACTCCGAAGCCCCTGATATCGCTCCTCATCGTAGGTACAGTCAGTTGGGTTCAGGGTCAACGACTGTGTCCCTCGAAGCCACGGCATGACTAGTTCTCTGTCGAATAGAGGATGTTCACGCTGATTGTAGTATGACATCAGACACTCGTAACAGGCTCGCTCACATCCATCGGGATCGTTGGCGTGAAGCACATCAACTGCCTCTCGAATTGCTCGAGAGAAGCGGTTCTTAGTTGGATCAGTTAGGTCATGCAGCGCACCAGCACCGCCCTCGCTTGTCTCGTGGACCACGATAGTGAGATCGCCATGGTCACCCGGCGCCGGCTTTATGAAGGTCGATATCTCCTGCTCGTCAAGATCGAATTCGACGAGAATTCCCTGATAGAGGGCTTCTTTGAGCGTGTGGAAGAAGGATTCAGATCGATTGCCATCAATCTGACCGGGAAGGGGCGTCGTCACCGTCACGGTATCGTGTCTGCCTTCAGTGTAGAGTTCGATTCCTTCGCGAATTGCGTCCACGTCTGCATTCGCATAACAGCCGTCGTCAACGTGATTTTCGATCTGATTATAGCTCGTGAGCCACCGGTTACACTCCGTACATAGGGCAAAGCCCTGAAGCTCGTCGTCATCCCGGCCACGGATGCCGGAGTTGACCGTGACTATCCGCGCATTCGATTCATATGTGACGTTGCCTGAAACCCCATCGCCCGCTAGTTCGTACTCGGTTTCATTCCGGCGTTCGTAGTACTGTTCGATGTCGTAGCCCTCTCTCTGCCTCTCTTCGTCATCGCTGGTGATGTTTTCCTCCGGGCGAGCACGCTGGTCTGGTAGCTCCATTGCGTTCGGGTTTGTGTGAACGCCGCCGAACGTCTCCTTACAGGCTGGGCAGCCTGCTGCCTCTTGGGCATCATCACCCATCAGAATCGTCTCACAAGCTGGACAAACGATCTTGTGGCGAGTCACCGGGTCGGCATCCCGAGTCTTTGGTCTGGCATATTTGACGCCGTGTCGTTCCCCACGGTAGTATACGTGATTTCCTGGGGCGAACTCGCGGATCGCCTGAGCTTCGTCTCGCTGGATGTCATCCTCAAGTGTCGTGAACCCGAGTGTGCAGTTCGACCGAGGGAAGCCGTAATTAGGCAGGAATCCCTGTGAGCGGAGATACTGGTAGGAGTAGAATCGCTTGCCACCATCCCGCATGTTCTCGAGGCGGCGTTCTATCGCGTCACGTTCCTGTCGTTCGAGGTACTCGCCGCCTTCGGCCCCAAGTTTCTTGTTTAGCCGGCGAAGCTCTCGGGTCAATCGACTGTATTCGATGCGCCAGGGGTCGAACGCTTCGTCGAATTCGTCGACGAATCCATCGACACGTTCCTCGATGAATTCGTCGCTAAACCAGTCAGTGTATTCCGTCTGTTGGCGCTCTCTGCTGAAGGCTTGTTTGACGGCCTGGATGATATCGTCGCGGTTCGATGCTACCGCGGATTCCAGGTCGTTACGATAACTCCCGTACAGCTCGTAACTGTTCTCAGTTGCCTTGATATCCAGAATCTGTTTGATCTTCCCCTGTAGCTTGAAGTCGATCACTTCGAGCACGAGGGCATTGATGTGTGCCTCCAGGAGATCCTGGTTGTTGAGGAGGAACGTCGGTGGAGAGATTTCGCCAGCAATGATCCGCTCCGGACGTTGGTAGAAATACTGATCATGCGAAGCACGGCCGAAACCGCTCCCACAGAACGTGGTCACGAGCGATGGCTGATTCTGACGCCCTGCCCGCCCCGAGCGCTGGGCATAATTGCTGGGGTTCGGCGGCACATTACGCATAAAGACGTTCGACAGATCGCCGATGTCGATGCCGAGCTCCATCGTGGGGGTACAGACGATCGTATTCAGGTTCCCTCCCTCCTCCTGGAACTGCGTTTCTAACTTCTTTCGGAGCTCGCCTTCGATCTGCCCACTGTGCTCGGCGGCGAAGATGTCGACTGCATCTTCGAACGAGAGCGTGTATAATTCGTGGAAGTACGAATCTCGGAGATCGGTCTGCTCCGGCGTTACATTTCCACAGCTACTGTTGAGACACATCTCGAGACGATCTCGGGTAACGACGGTCTTGCACTTCGGACAGACAGAAACATCGCTCGGATCGTGGGGAACCAACTTAACGAGCCCAGAGTTGAGCATGTAAGCTTTGCGCCCTCGATAGATAGGGGCTTCAACCAATAGGGGAAGCTCATTAGGGTCGCTCAGGAGATCTCGCACTCCTTCGATAACCTCGGCAGCTCGATCCGAATCGACGTCTAACGCCCTGGTCGTCCACTTGACGTGGCGGGAACGCCAATCGGTGAACCGGTGGATCTGTTCGGTGCCGCTGGTGTCTGCCGCGTCGCTGAATCCTTCAGGGAACCGGAAGAATTGCTGCTTATGGAATTGCGTATCGTCATCGAGGTTATTGATTACGTCTCTCCGGAAATCCCCGAAGTTGGTGAAGATATCGTGGTTGAGTGCCGCAGTCCGACGGAACAAATCGAGGAACGCCTTGCAGTATTCGTGGCGGACGGCTGGGTCGGCGTCAGCTAATTCCGGTATATCATCCCAGACTTCGTCGATTGCGGCGAGGTCTTCGAGGTTCTCGTATTCGACGTCGATGAGACCGACGTCTTCGAGGCTCTGCTGACCCCGCTGTTGGCTCTTTCTGAGTTCCAAGAGCGTGTGGAACTGCAGGTATCGACCATACCTGGCCTTCTCGTCGTCAGGGACGCCGAACCGGTTGGTTTGTAGACCGTCTGGGAGGGTTTCGTTGCTCTCCAATATGTCGAAGGTTCGGTTCCCGATGTCCGCGAGACTCACTCGACCGTTCTCCTTCAACGCGCCATAGAGAGCGCGGCGGAATTTCACCCGCTGGTAGAGATTATTGAGGTGGGCCGCCTGCAAGGCAGTGTCCTGGCGATTATCGCTGAAGGCGATGGTTTTCTGCTGTGGATCAGGGAGTTCCTGCATCGTCGAACCGATGAGGACGTCGGTCGCGGTCGACCGGCCGACCGTCCCGAACTTGAACATCTTCGAGAGCTCCATTGCACGGCCCATCCGCGTGTGACTCACGCCGCAGTTACCACAGAACAGGAACTCCGCCTCGGTCCACATTACCTGGATTCCTTGCGTGGCGAAACACCCGCATTGTAGCTGTCCGCTCTCGAGGTGCCCGTCGGTCAAGCGATTATGCTGGGGACAGTAGGTGGCTGGTTCGGGAACTGCATCAACCCAGGTGTCCCTGAGGACGTCGTCGTCGTTGAACCAATCAGCTGGGAGCGGCACCTCTTCTCGGTCCCAATCGCCTCGCATAATGTATCCCGCGGTCTCGTCGTCCTCGACACTGAGGTCACTCACCTCTCGTGGCGCCAAGTGGCCGTGCCCATCACGCACGATAGTGTAGTATTCCTGGCCACAGGCGCGGCAGAAGGATAGCGGGAATGCCTTGATACTCCGGTCGTATTTTCGAGCGCAGTGGCGACACTGGAGGTCCCCCGCGTCACTCAAGTGGGGTTCATCGTCCTCCAGGGTTTCCTGGGTGAGACACGCCACCAACCCAGATCCTTGACTGAAGAACGAATGGAGTTTCGGCACGAAGATAGGCTGGTAGTCGCCTTGCACCTCCGTCGTTCCGACAGTTCCTGCGAGCAACGCGGCTTGGAGTTCCCGACGGGCTTCGTCCGGTGTGGCACCCGGTCGGAATCTCTCGCGGTACTCCTCAACGAGCGATTCTTCCGCTTGTTCGGCGGCTTCCCCGGACGGCTGGATCTGCTGACTCCGAGTGCTTAGCTGTTCGTCGAGGAAGGCAACAGTGGGGTGATCGAGGAGGACCTCCCCGAGTGCTCTCGCGGATTTCGTTTCTTCTTTCCGGAGCGATCGCTCGGTGATCCGTTCCGCAAGTTTGGTCGCCTCGTCCGCTGACCCATCGAACCGTTGGATGTCCTCCTCAGTCACCTCGACCCGTTCGGGAAGATTCGCATCGCCAGTCAGGCCAAGGGTAAAATAGGACTCGCCAATGACCCGTTCCGGATCGACGGGCGATCCGAAGATTCGTTTGGAGAACTCGGCGATCTCCTCGTCGGCGTCCAATCCCTCCTCGCTCTGGACGGTCGCTGACGTCCCGATGCAGGTCAGCCCCTCGCCCGCGCCAGTGTGCTCACGAAGCCGGCGAATCAGGGCAGCGACGTCAGCGCCCTGCTGGCCAGTGTACGTGTGAATCTCGTCGAGGATCAAGAACTCGAGGGCACCGTCGTGTTCCGGCGGGAAGAGCTCCTTGTCCTGATGCCGGGTTAGGATGTAGTCCAGCATCACGTAGTTGGTCATTAGGATGTCCGGCGGATCCTCGCGGAGTTCCTCCCGGGAGACGACCTCGCAGTCATAGGGCTCGTCACGGCCGAATTGATTGAGGAACTCCGCCTCGCTGTCGGGATCCGTGGGCGTGTCCCCCGTGTAGAGACCGAGGCTGAGACCCGATCCATCGAGTCGTTCTGTAAACTCCTCGTACTGCGAGTTCGCCAGCGCATTCATCGGATAGACGATGACAGCCTTGATTCCCTCCTCCCCTCGATCGACGGCGTCGAGGCAGTGGCTGACGATCGGGATACCAAAGGCGAAGCTCTTCCCGGAACCCGTACCCGTCGAGACGATTGTGTTCCCTTTATGAATCGACTCAATTGCCTCGGACTGGTGCTTGTACGGCTCGATTGGTTCACCACTCTCGTCATCAAAGACGTCCAGAACACCGGTGTGGAGAGATCCTTCGTCGACGAATTCGTTTAGGGACCGACCCGTCTGGAATCGCTCGTTGAGCTGGACAAACGGCTCCTTCCAGAGTACCTTTCCCGTGTTGATCCGCTCGTCAATCCAGACTTCAATCGTATCATCGTCGATGTTCTGGAACGTCTCGACGTAATCTCGATAAGACGTTTGAACCTCGTCGAGGGCATCAAAGGGATTGAGACGGGAGGCCATGATATCTCATGTCTGTGTCGGCATAATAAACGTTAGTTTAGAGCCGAACTGACAGCTGATTCATCGCGCATGAGAATGACTTATCTTCCACAGCCCGCGCCTCATCCGGGCAATTACGGGAACACGGTTTGGAGTGAGCCAGCATCATCGACGAGTCCACATCAAAACCAACCATAAAATCTTGTAGAGGTTTTTCCCCAGGAGCCTTCTTTCATTGCTCGTCGAATAAATTGTGTGGCTTCTTTTTCGTCGTTTACTATTTCTAATTTTATCCGAGCACCGCTTTTTGAGTCTTCCTCTACTAAGGCGATACCTTGTTGTTCAGCCCTTGCCCTTTGCACCCCGGGTACATCGTTTGGGATGTTAAGTCGAAACATGCCATTATCCTCATAAAAATCGTACTTCATTAACCTCGTTTCGCCATCACTACAATAAACCTTGACATCCTCATCTGGCCCACCCACTAGTTCATATATAACTTCACCTGCCGTTTTTGGGAACTCGACCTGAAAGGTATAATCACCGGTGAATGATTGAAGGCCAGCCCAAGCGGCTTTTGCATGTTTTGGGTTAAATGTCGGTTTGTTAGGCGGGTTTGATTGCAGATCCGCTGGATTTGTATTTTCTTGAGTCGGGAGAGGTTCGCCTAGGCCTACAGATTGGTGGTCTTCAGGCTGTCTTCGCTTGATTTCTGCATATTGTTCAGAGTATTGATCTAGATCCACTGACTCTACAGGAGTACAGATCTCCCAAAGTTCTACGGCTGTTCCAGATAATTGATCGACAATTTCACTATTTTCGGTTGTAAGACCGACCTCGATATTATTTGACAGCCCACCGCCCGTAAAATTTGCAGAGCCGATATACCCGGCAGTTGAGTTTTTCAAGTAGGGTGCAGGCGAATTACTGCCTACTAAGCCAATCTTTGGATGAAATTGGGGGCCCCTATTTCCCGCTAGTCGGAGAGTCCATCCCAAATCCTTGGCGTCATCAATTGCAGCGGGTTCTGTGACATACCCATTCAGTCCAAAAATCGCTGCACAATCTTGTATACCAACTTCTTCAAACACCGATTTGAGTCTCCTGACACCATCTCTTGATACATATGCTGATGCGAAAAAGAAGGTTTGAGCTCCACACTCGTCTAATAGATGTTTGAGTTGACGTTGAGTGTTCCTAGAATCGAGCCCTGAGATGAAGACTTGAGTCCCGTGAGGCATTCTATTTCTCCGTTATTCGGTCATAGGCAGATAAAATCAGTTTCTTTGTTCTAAATTCCCCATGGCTAGATATATCATTTTTCCTCACGGTGTTGAAAGAGTCGAGGATTTCGCTCAGATTCCCCCTGGTTAGCCCATACTTTTTACCAAAGTATGCATCGAGTTCTGCTTGAATATTCTCACGTCGCTTTATATCCCATATGAACGGTGAGAAGCGAATGGTCTCTTCGGCGAACTCCGATTCATCAATCCAATCTGGCCTTCCAGACTGTTCCAATTTATTTTCTCTTTTTATTCCATTTTCCTGATATCGCTGGGAAATTTCTTTTTTGACTTCAGGGCCCGAAGAGTGCCAAATATCGTCAGCAAAAGTTGCCTGATCCCAAGATGTGTAGATGAGCTCGAGAACACGTGGAATAATAAATTGAATATCTTGCTTACCGTATTCATTCGGGGTGATTGTCGGAGTTTGTTCTATCACGTATTGTGGTAATGAAGGCTGATTTAGTTTCTGTCTAACGACAAAATCAAAGGGAATTGACCACATATTTGCATAGAGGCAGCTAATCAATTGTGGATCCGTAATACTAGTATGTGTGCCGACCAATGTATAGCTGATAGCAGATTTTGGAATAATCGTTCCCACGACGGTTCGATGATTTGTTGGGGAAGTCACCCTCTTAAACGTACCAACCCACTCAAATGGCCACTCTTCAGGCACTCGCTCCTTTATCTCGTTCTCAGCAATCCAATAGAGAGGGCCTGGAATGAAATTAGGATTTTGGTGATCATCATCTTCAATCTTTTTGGGCTGAGCGGATCGATTTACATTGTCGGTTAGCTCAATCGTTGAATGGCGATGATCGTATAAATCCACCATCTTCCCTTCATAAACTGGAAGAAAAGTCTGACTTCCGGCCTGATATCTATTGTATTTATCAAATGAGCCACCGGAAAGACCCTCAGTTTCATTCAACAGGGAGCTATCATTGGACATATGAAACATCTGATTGAACGAAATCCCCCATGGGTCGAATCTATCTGTCTTATTTAACAAGACTGGTGCCGAATTGTGGAGTTTTAACGTTAAATCTGCATGGGATTCTTTCCTGAATAATGGGCACGTCTTGGTGTTTGGATTTATTATTTCTAAATCTTCTGGAGACAGATTAAAATGCCGGCTTGGATTATAAAGTTGGTTAATGTTCGTCATAAAGAATGCAAAGTCAGCTTCTTCTACATCTAGATCCGGCCCGGATATTGTTAATAAACTAAATTTCATTCTGTTATCAATACCCGGGAATAGAGCCTCACGGTTTTCAAAGTCAAATAGCGATACCAAACTCCTTGATTCGATAATGTCACGGAAAAACTCTTGTGTATAGTAGTCGGTAGCGATACCACTAGGGACAACAATGCCAGTTCGGCCAGTCCCGCCTAGGAGATCTCGATTCGATTCTGCAAATAGAGGGTAATAATTAAGATCTCCTTGGGCTGTGAGAGGATAACGGCCAGACTCTCGAAGGAATTTTGCCCGTTGCTTTTTTCGTTTTACCTTCATCTGATAGCGATGATATAAATCTGGGTCTTCTTCCTCCAATTCGTCAATAAGGTCCTGGCGATCCGATTTCTTGTCAGTTGCTGCGATTTTCGGAGCAGCAGTAGCAAAGAATTCCCTCTCTTCAAGCTTATTTCGTTCCCAAGGAGGGTTCCCTAACACACAATCAAACCCGCTCGAATTACTAAGAAATACGGTAGGGAATTCAAGTTCCCAGTGGAAAAATGATTCTTCGTCAGCAATACTCTGTGTAAACCCGACTAGATCATTATTCCGGGAGTCGACTGCTTGAAGTCCTTCCCGTCTGATTTGTTCAACCTTGCTTGGAGTCGGATATTGGTCAAGTGTTCCATCCAATGGCCAGTAGAAAGCTGCTGTCCAGACATCGAAAGCGAGCTTCTCTTTCTTATAGTCCGTTGACCCGACCACTTCTTCATAGAGTTGTTTTTTCTTTTCTATGTCGTTTATATTCCTTTCTGGAATGTCTTCAAGCCGCTTTGCGGTTTCCACATATTCTTCTGCTCTCTCCCAACTCCAATCAAGACCTGATTGGAGCTGTTGGTCCTCCCTCAAGCTCTTATTCTCACTACGTACTTTTTTTCTTATTTCGTTACCAACATGACCATCTCTTCCTTTAGATGTCTCAAACGCATCTACAGGGATCCCTTGTTCAAGCAGCTCTGAATTGGTCCCAACCAGAGAGTTTCCTTGCTTAATTCGGTGATCGAGAAAACTCAGTGGTTGATCCTCCACAGCCGAGTTGATCCACAAGCTCACTTTGGCAAGCTCTACTGCCATAGGGTTCAAATCAACTCCATACAGACAGTGTTGGACCACAGATCTCCGAGCCCTCCGAACTGTGGCCTCATCGGGATATGCAGAGTCACTACGAATCTCTGCCAACCTTTTGCCGAGATAGTTGTTGGCTGCAATGAGAAACGCTCCGCTCCCTACTGCTGGGTCGCAGACATCGATGTCGAGTAATGCTTCCTCTTTTTCTTCCTTTGTATCTGCCTTTCCCAACCGGTCATTGACGACAGGCTTCAGAGCACTCTCGATGAGCTCGTCGACGAGTTCTGGTTTAGTATAGTAGCTTCCCGTCTCTTTCCTCTCCATCCCCCGATCATCGAGATAGAATTGACCACGAGAAATCGAGCGATCATCAAGCTCCAGAGCCGTGTCTGCTAGTTGAGGAGTGAATTCCAGCAGGCTTTCGTAGACTGCCCCGATTTCGTCGACGCCCAAATCCGCGTACGAAATTCGTTGCTGGTAGCCCTGTTGCTCCACGTGGGTGAGGTTGTGGATCGCACTGAGGATTGCGTCATTATTACACGCAGCGTCCTGTACGAATTCCAGTTTCTCGTCATCGAAGAGGCCTCCATTGTACCCCGGAACGTGCAGATCGTCTTTATCAACGCCTTGTCCAACAAGGCGGAACGTAATCTTCAGTCCCTCCCAGAGGTCCGTTTGATGATCCCGAGACTGTTTCCGTTCTGCCCGCTCACGAAGCGCACTAATGCTGTATTCTTTGGTGTAGAGGGCTCCCCGATCCGCCATCATCCCCCGTTGTTCTGCGAACAGAAGGAACAGAAGGCGATAGACGATTCGCAGGAGGTCCTGGTAGTACGCTTCAGCCTCCTCCTGACCACCTTCCTCGAGAGCCTCTCTGATTTCCTTGTTGAAGAAACCGTTACCGAGTGTCTCTAGAGCCTCGACGACGTTTGACTGTAGATCCTCACCGACTTTGACGCCGGTGGCGAGAGCGACCTGATAGAGCGATTCTAAGGAGGATTCAGCGTCGTCTCCGTCGCCCCTCGGAATGAACCGGGAGGCGTGACAAACACGATAGAGTGCTCGGAAGTCGTCGTAGTTCCGATTGGTGAAGATGTTCTCGAGATCGAATTCGACGTACCCTCGGGTGTAGGTGTGGTAGTAGTCACGGAGAACGCGGAGCTTCAGGCCGTCCGTGACGACACTCCATTGGACGTCGTCGGTCGCATTGAGGTATCGCTGAAGCTCGTCGTGGGGGCTCTGCTGTCGGCCGATGGCGCCTCGATGATCACCGTCGTCAAGCGGGTGGTCACCATCAGGCCTGATCGTGTGCAGTACGGGTGGAGTTGCGTCGGGGGTATCCTGACTCGCGGTCACGGAGTCCTGCCGAGGCCACCCGAAGTGAGAAAGGTTCGCCTCGATCTCTCCTGCTGAGAGGTTCGCCTGCTGGTACTCTGGGTCGAATCCCAGCTCGTCGAACAGTTTCAGGATCCACCGCCGCCGTGCTTCGGAAACTTCCATCCCGAAGAGTTCGTTGTCGCGAGTAACCTCGTCCCAGCGCTCTTCGAGGTCGTCCCAGGCATCCGAAATGTGAGCCTCGAGTTCGGACGTCGTCGATGGTGGGTCGTCAGGGTACTGGAACGTCTTGGGCTGGGCAGCATTCTCCGAGCACTTTTCATTGCGAAGCTTCTGGATCAACTGCTCGGTGAGGAGCCCGCCGTTGGGCTCGATGAACGTCGTCTCACCGAGGCGACGCTGAATCGAATCCGACGTGTCCGAACTCATTGGTATGGGTAGTAAAGGCCGACAGTCAGCAGATCTTTGCTCGCGACGGAGAGGTTATCGATACCACCCATCGACTTCCCGTATCCGGCTTCCTCCAGTTTCTCCCGCATCCGACTGCGTTCTTCCTCAATCTCTTCGCGTCTGTCGTCCGCACGACGCGTAATCATCTGCTCCTTGTCGTCGTGGTCGATAGCGTTTTCTAAATCGCGCTTCCACTCTTGTTCAGTTCGATTCGCTGCAGTTGCCTCTGCCTCCCGGAGTTCGCTGAGTTCCTCCTCAGACAACGCGCCATCCCCGTAGAGCGGAAGAGCAGTTTGCAGCAGTTCCTCCATGACAGTCGGGTTGTCGCCCGTGTGAGCGAAATACCGGACTTTCCAGGTATACAGCACAACGGTCTCGTCAACGACTTCAGTGCCACGCATCGCGGTCCGACCGTAGCGATCATCGCTAGTCAAGGCGACTTCCTTGACTGACTCGATCAACCGCTGGACCATCGGATGCGCGATGTCCAGCATCTCGATGTCCGCGTCCTCGGCGGCACGGTTGGGGTCAAATGTTACGCGCTCGTATTCATCTCGGATATCCCGACCTCGAAGCTCGTCGGCAGTGACGCGGATTTCGTAAGTCCCGTCGACCTTTGGTTCGAAAGTACAGCCAAATAGGTCAAGCCCACTTTTGACGAAGTTCTCCAGCGCGTCCGGGCCACCGAGTAGTTCCTGGGTCTCCTTTTGTCGTTTTTGGACCTCGTCGAGATCTACCTCGCTGTGGTTGTAGAACGACTCGTCCTCGATACGCTCCAGAACCTCGGGATCGAACGCGCTTTCTTGATCCGCAGCTGGTTGGTCGTCACTGAAATCACCGAGCGTCTGCTGAGGCATCACCGACTGGAGATCGTCAGTGCCAAGCAATTGCATGATCCCTTGGTCGTCGCCGAGATACGGCGGTGAGAAGCCGTACTGGGATCGAATCTCTTGGGCCTTCTGGATGAGTTTGGTGAGAACGGTCCGATCCATCGGGTCGTCGACGACCATCGTCCGGATGAAGACCTTGTCTCGTTTCTGGCCGTATCGGTCAACCCGGCCGTTCCGCTGCTCGAGCCGATTGGGGTTCCATGGGAGTTCGTAGTGGATCACCTGGTTCGCAGCGTACTGGAGATTCATCCCCTCGCTGATCACGTCTGTCGAGATCAGAACGCCGCGGTCTGCATCCGCGAACTGCTCGAATCGTTCGTCCCGCTCGGCCGTGTTCAGCTTACCATGAAGGGTGTAAAGTTCGACGTCCGAGTGGCTGTCATCTAAGAACTCCTTGATCTCCTCTTCGAGGTACTCGAGCGTATCGATGTACTTGGTGAAGATGATCGTCCCACCGCTGTTGAACCTCGCAGGCAGCGTTTGATCGAGGAGTTTCTGGAGTTTGCTGTCTCTGGTTGGTGTAACTTTGTCGGCGGCCGCCAGCGTATCCCCGAGCGCTTCCAGCTCCATGTCGATCGCAGCCCGGTCTCCAGAGACGATTCGCTCAACACGTTCCCCGAGTTCCGCTTCCGAGTAGTCCTCTCCCGGGTCGCTGTCGAGGGCATTTGCCTTCGCCAGTTCCTCTGAAACCCCAGCGTGCTCCCCTTCGCTAACCGCATCATCGTCGAGCTCGTCCAGACGCTCATCGAGCTTGTCCTGCCTGTTCTCGAGCGAGCGCCGAAGGGCCTCCGGGCTGGACAGGGCACGCTTGAGGAAGTGGACGACGGTCCACTGGGCTAAATTCCTGTTCTCGGCCTCTTTTGCAGCCTCGACCAGGGTGTCCCCGTAATTCCTGACCGCATCGTATGCCCGCTTTTCGTATTCGGTTGGCGAAACGTCGACGGTTTTCTGATCACGTTCTGGGAACGGGTTCTCGTTGTCATCACCGAACCATTCCTCGACATCTTCCCGTCGACGTTGCACCACGTGGCGTTTGGCGAGCTCCCGATTGATCGATGGATCGTGTTCGTCTCCAGTGACAATGTCGGGGTTGACCATCCGCAGTAGGCTGGCGTAACTGTCCGTATATCCGTTATGAGGAGTCGCAGTGAGGAGAAGTGCGTGTGTCGCGTCGTCTGTGATGGCTTTCGCGAACTCCCACCGCTGCTTCGAGGGACTTTGCCCAGCCGACGCCGTATGCGGCCGAGCAGCCTGGTGAGCCTCATCGATAATAACCATATCCCAATCTTGGTTCCGTAATTGGTTATGAATGTGTGCCTGCTTTGCGTAGTCAATCGAGACGATGTGTTTGGAGTAATATTCCCACACGCTGGTGCCCGGCGGCACCTCTTTCTCCATCGCTCTTCGATTGCGCCGATCCGTGATTTGAGCTTCAATATGGAAGAAGTGGTTGAACGCCCCTCGCCACTGATCCCGCAAGTTGGCAGGCGTAACGATCAGAATGCGCTCCGCCCGATTTCTGGCCAGAAGTTCGCTCGTGATCAATCCCGCTTCGATGGTCTTCCCGAGTCCGACGTCGTCAGCGAGAAGCAGGCGGACAGCGGGCATATCGAGACCCATTACCACCGGGGTTAGTTGGTAGTCCGTTGGAATCACACGCGACCGTTGGAGGCTCATGAGGGGAGCCGTCCCGTGAAGCATCGAAAGCCGGTTTCCCTGAATCAAAAGGTTCTGAAACTGGGGGTTTCCCATATTCTCCGCATCCGGTTCCGGGAGACTTCCTTCAGTGATATTCTCGATGGGTGCATAGAAGCGATGAGTCGTTGTCGGTCCGTCAAGCGCGGTCGCGGTAACTGTCTTCCCGTCGACCGCGTCGACCCGCCAGAGCCGATTTCTGTTACGAATGACAGTACCTGGTAGAAGTTGGCTCGGCTCGGCACTCATTGGTTTGGAGCTAATTGGTAAAGACAAGAATGCCTCTTATACCTTCCCCACGGTACGCTCTGCTCGTATACGCCTAACAAGACGTCGTGTGGGTTTATATGACTGGACTCTGCTTTTTATACTGAATGAAACCCGGGATCGTCCTCGCCTCCGCGACCAGTCCGACCGAGCAGGCGGTGTTCGACGAGCTCGTCCAGCGTGGGATCGAAGATACTCACCTCGACCCACACTTTCCCGGAGAATTCGATCAAATAGTCCATGCGTGGCCCGTCCCCGAAGCTGACCACGTAGACGTATCAGATGTCCGCCCTGGAGATTACGTGGTTTTCTACCGCGGGAGCAACCGGTACTCCTGGGCTGCAGAAGTCCGGGACATTATTTCTGACTCAAATATGGCCGAACGGTTCGCCACCTACGTGACTGATCAAGAATCGGGAGATATCCAGCCCCGTGAGGAGTTCAGTGACGATATCCTCCTTCTGCACATCCCGGTCCCAATCGAACTCGAGAGCTACCGACTTCACGATCTCCTCAATATCGATCAAGACGCGTTAACGCGAACGATCATTCCGGACGACTCGACCGTCGCAACGTGATCGATGAATATGGAGGAGTCGACCAGATGATTCACTCGGCTCGTGAGGATCCCACCCTATATATCGAAGTCACGTCTGTCGAGGACAAACCCTACGAACAGGAGGATGGAGAGTATCGGCTCGGCTCCGCTGCCTTCTCGAAAAGCGAATCCAGAGATGGACGAGACATCTATGGGACGCTCCGGGAGCCTGAAGTCGGGGATCTCGTATTTCACCTACTCAAAAATAAACGCCAAATTCGAGGAGCCTCGACCGTCTCGTCAACGCTTCAAACAGATTTCGAGGGGCCGCCAGATGACTCGTGGAATGATGTAGCCCGTGGAGACGGGTATTATCTCCCACTTGGGGACTACCGGGAATTCACAGATCCAATCGACATCGACAGCGATCTGCTCCAGAATGATGCTTATCGAGAACGACTGACCGACATATTGGAGACAAACGATGGGCTGTTCTATGACCAAAATTTCGAGTTGACCCAGGGTGCCTATTTCACCGAGTGCCCGCTTGATCTCCTCTATCTGTTCATCGCCGAGGAGCCAGCTATCATGAACGTGGCCAGACAGTCGTACTGGTCAGTCCCCCTACCGCCAGCGGCAGATAGCTACGATTCTGTCAGCGAAGCAGTGGTAGATGTCTGGACGCGGCTTCCGTTCAGTGACCAAGATAGAGAGTGGTTCCGGAGCATTCTGACTCGGACAGTTATGGAGGCATTCACTGAGTCGCTTTCGAGCGTCCAGCCCAATGCCGAGATTACCGAAACCGAGGCAACCCATTGTGAGTTGATCAGGCGGTTGTATACTGATCAGGAACAGAAGTTTGAGGACGCAGCTGAGGAGTTAGGAGTTGGTCGGACGAACCAAGCGGGCGATGCGGAGACGTTGTTTTTCGTGCTATTCCGGGAATTACAGGCTGATCTCGGTCTCTCGACCAATATGAGCCAGGTAAAGGCCAGGACGATTCTCAACGAGAACTATGAAATTGAGGTTGGAGATATTCGGAAACCACCCGAAGAAGGAAGAGGGCCACTCGAACAAGCTGAAAAGCCCGATCAAGCTGACGACATTGCTCGACAGCTCACGGCAACTGGGCAAATGGTCTTCTATGGTCCGCCGGGAACGGGGAAGACCTACACAGCCCAGCGATTCGCTCGATGGTGGCTCCATCAACAGGATTCAACCGATCCCTACACCGGACAGTTAGAAACAGTCACATTCCACCCTTCGTTTACGTATGAGGACTTCATCGAGGGATTGAGCGCCGAGACAACTGATGACGGCAGCATGAAGTACGACGAGGAACCCGGCGTATTCCTGGAGGTTGCGACTCGAGCAAGACAGGATTTCCATTCAGCGGCCGACGACGACGAGCCGAGGCGGTACGTTCTCATCATCGATGAAATCAACCGAGGAAACCTAGCTCAAATTTTCGGCGAAACTATCACCGGCCTCGAGAAGGACAAGCGTCTCGGTGGTGAGAATGAAACAAAGCTGTCCCTGGCACATTCTGGAGAGTCATTCACGATTCCGCCGAACCTCTACGTCATCGGAACCATGAACACGGCCGACCGATCGATCGCGTTGGTCGATGCTGCGCTTCGACGGCGCTTCCGCTTTCTTGCATTCCCTCCCCAACTCGATCTGCTTCGAGAGCACTTCGACCTGGGAAGCTGGGAGAGCGTCAGGAACCACGCCACCTCCAAAGCCTCCGACTCTCAGTTGATTTCCCAGTCGGTAATCGCAATTCGGGTTCTCAACGAACGGATCCGCAATGAACCAGATCTTGGCCGTGGCAAACAAATTGGTCACTCCCTCCTATTCAATGTCGAAGATAAGCAGGACATCGTCGACGTCTGGCGGTTTGAAATCCTCCCCTTACTCGAGGAGTACTTCTTTGGCCAATATGAGCGAATTCGAGAATCACTCTTCAATGGCGAAGGGAGCATGCTCTTCGACTGGGACCGTGAAGAGATCAAGTCCTTCACATCCAGAGAACTCAACGACACATTAGCCGGATTCGTAGAGGATTTCGAACTTGCAACAGTCTCGGCTGATGAGTGACCGTGTCTCTCGCATTCAATCGCAACCGAGAGAAGGGATTTGAAGCCGACATCCAGTTAAGGGAATACGAATCTAGCGACCCTCTCGATCTTTCGGAGACTGCGGCATCGATGCTGGAGAACGAAGTGAACAGCGGAGAGGATCTCGAAGGTGACCGGATCAAGTTGCATTACAACCGAGACGGGAAGGCAATTCTCACGGCGACCCAATACGTGGGAATTGTCTCACTCAGAGACGGACCCACAATTGAAGTCCGCACAAAGGCAGCCGGTACGAACCTCCTATATCTGCTTCAATACGCTCACGATACGACTGCGACCACATTCGAATCGCAAGCCCCGTATCGAGCCGGTCAAACATTCCTCGACGCATTTGGTGCGCTTTATGAAGCGGAACTTCGGAGGCTTTTGAATCGTGGACTCTACACGGACTACCGACGTACCGACGCAACCGAGTCTCATCTTCGCGGACGACTCGATATTCATCGCCAGCTTCAGCGACAACCACCAATCCCCACTGCGTTCGAATGTACCTACGATGAGCTGACACACGACATCCTGGCGAATCGGGCAATCTTGCATGCCACCACTGTTCTGTTAGGCACGGTTTCGGATCGTTCAATAACTCAGTCACTTCGTCAACATCAACAGTTGCTTCGCCGGCGGGTTTCCCTCACACCGGTGACGATGCAGGACCTGGAGCGGATCGAACTCAATCGTCTTTCTGATCACTACGAGGACATTCTCCGACTTACGAGTCTAGTTGTCGGGAATTCGTTTGTATCTGAGCTCGAGGCCGGCTCAAGTGCGGCGTTTGCGATGCTTGTGGACATGAACACGGTATTTGAAAACGCCGTCGAACGAGCATGCGAGGAAGCGCTCTATGATCGGGAAGATTGGCGGGTAGAACTTCAAGATACGTCAAGAGACCTGATTACTGGTGGCAAGCATTCTGTGACTCTAAGACCGGATATCACGATCTATGATTCAAAGGGTACAGTGCGTCTCGTTGCGGATGCAAAATGGAAGAACGACCGCCCCAAGAACAACGACTTCTATCAAATGACCTCGTATATGCTCGCTCGGGATTCACCGGGGTTGCTGCTCTATCCCGACTGCAATGGCGTCAATGAAGCCCAATCAACTGTAGCTGACCGATTTCCGCTTTGGTTAACGGAACTACCGACCGCCGCGAATGCTGATTCCTACGAAGAATTCATTTCGAGTTTTGAGTTAGCAATTGATGACACCATCTCAAGAATATGAAGAAGACGCTCGGATGAGTGTGTCGAAACGGCACCGAACTAATTCCGTGTCCGAAGAACATTAACGGGATTATGTCGTTTGTTCTTCAATATTGGATGCGTCAATATCATCAATGTGAGACTGGAGCATCTCGCTTCCAGTTCGCTGAGCTTTCCGTTCTAAGATGTCCACGAATTCCTTCTGTGATTGTCGTGCCATCCGTCGGAGATCACTGTACGTCCGCACGTACATATCATCTGATTCCATCCGTGTATACTCTCGCTGAGCTTTTCGGGAGTCCGCTAATTTCTCACCCACGACGTAGCCTTCGACCTTTCTTTGGCCGACCGGATCATTACCGTGGAGATCTCTCGCATAGTCGACGTAGTCCTTCAACTGTTCGAGCTCGTTGATTCCAATTGTGACATCTGAGCGTTTGATCTCAACGACTTTGAGAGTGTTAATGTCACCGAGACAAACGAAGTCGATCCTTCGATTTGGCTCATCCAGATCGGCATCCGGGAATTGCTCTTCGAGCATTTGACGGAACGTCATCTCGTCGTCTAGATAATCCCAATGAGGGTCAAGAAGCCAAGGATTGTCTCCTAAGAAGTCATGGAGGGTCGGTACCTCTTTTGCGTTCGATTCTACGAGTGCGTCAAATTTCTGGATGGCTTTGAGTCGTCCTTTAACCAGCTTGAGGGAGTTCATCGCATCGAGCACCTCGTATTTATCGAACAGTTCGATCAGTTGCTGGGAATCAGCTGCATCTGACTCGTCAATTTCACGCAGGAGATGACTGAAAGCCTTTTGCTGAACACCACTCGAAACGTATGAGGCCATATCTTCCAAAATATCATTATCATACCCTTCACCTTCAGCCAATTTGCCGAGGAAATTGTCTGCCAAGTCTTTCTCCCAGTTGTCGAGAGGTTGTATATACCGCTGATATGGCTCTGTTTCTCGAACTTCTTCCATATTCTCCTCACGGCGTTTATTTGGCCATCTGCCCGCGAAGGAGCTGATTTTCTCGTGCAAGAAGTTGTGAAGGTCCGATGCTGGCGGCTCCTCCCAAACAACTTTGCTCCGGTCTGTGGCAATCAAGTCAGTATCTTCGGTGTCGAGGAAGTCGGCATGCACCTCCCCGATCATGTATTGTAGGGCCTGTTGAGCCGTCGTTCCCCCTTCACCGACTCCGAAGGTATAGGGCTCTTGGACCAGTTTCCCGCGAGCCATTACGACGATACCATTTCCGATATCATCTGGTACTGTGTTTTTCCAAAGTACCAAACCACCCCTCCACCTCACATTCACCTTCGTCGTCCACTGCTACCCCATCGAACTCTTTAATAAATTGGCATCGGTCTTTGAGATCGCGTTCTCCAACTTCGATCGGGTCCTCGTTTACGACGACCCGGAAGCTCTCTCCAATAACTCCAAATCGACGAGCTAGCTTCTGGCGTACATAGTCAGCATTCGGTGCCCGCTTTCGCTTGAGTTCTTTTAAGATAATAACGGATCCTTCTGTCTCCTCGTTTTCTATTACTCCAAAATCGACTATAGTCGGTTCATAGTCTGTTTTGACACGAGGATCATCTGAAGCACGTTCACGCATTTCGGAGTAGTTCAGTTCAAATTCGACGTACTTACCGTTCTTGTACGTCCATACATTAATTACATTTGCCACACCGAATCCCGCGAGCTTTCCGATTCCCTTTCTTCCCATCACCTTCCGTGTCTCCCCATCGAGTTCCGTGGTATCGTCGCCTTCGTCCGTGCGACGATTTCGACCTACTACCAGGAACTTTTTATTTACATCTTCAATAGTCATTCCAAACCCATCGTCTACAATCGTGATCTCATATTCATCATTCATCGGACCATCAGGGATTTGGATATCAACTTCAGTTGCCCATGCATCCCATGAGTTAGCCACATATTCAGAAATCACCGCAGGAAGGTTCGTATACATCTTTAATCCAAGGTGCTCCAATACGTTGAGATCAATTCTCATTTCGAGACGTGGTTCTGCGAATCCAGTACCAGAGGATGGAGATGACATTTATCTACGCTAGATTTCCCATTCCCAGATCATAATACCCCCGGTCAAATCGTCCTCAATGCACTCGCGGATAGCCTCGACCAGGACATCGGTCCGGTTCCTGCCAAAGAGGTCGGCGATCGCATCGAGGCGCTCAACGAGATAGTCCGGAGACTGGAAGTGGACGCGTTAGGAGTCGTCACTCCCGCCTATTCTATATGCAAATTCTGCATATAGATTCACAACGATTTCCTAAGTGCACAGAGCTTGCATATCAGCACCTTTGAGACAGGAGTGACTCACATCGGTCTCAGCCATCGTGCGCGTTCAGCTCTTCCAAGAACCAGCCGGCCGGTTTATGCCGTTCCGAGCGCCGTCGATGTTGCGCATTTCGAGTTTTAGTGACGGTATTCCCTGTCAGCGACCATCCAATCAGAGCACCGAGGTCTCAGCGATTTTCCGGTTACATATATGAGTGATCAGAGTTGCTGGAATTCCGGTTAGATATATAAGTGATCGCGATGATCTTAAATACGATGCTCCTCGAGAAGCCCGCTCGGGAATACGGGTTCAAGAAAGAACGGCTCTACCGGGTCCTCCTGAACCACGCCGGTGGTGAGCGAAGCCGCTACGGGATCGCCAAGGAGGCGGACATCTTGTCCTCGTGGGCGTGCAAATACCTCGAACAACTCGCAGAAGAGGAGATCGTTAGGACGCGGTCGTCGTGGATCCATCGACGCTCTACGAGCGCTGGCGGGAGACGCGGATCGAACCGAACGCGGTCCAGATGTCGCTCCAGCAGCCACTCGATCGAATTCGGGAAGCCGGGCCCGACTATGCCCTCACAACCGACGAGGCCGAACAGGTCCATCAGGGGTTTCTCTTTCCATCGACGACGGCGCTGTACGTCCGGGAGGCCGACATCGAGGAGTGGCTGGACCTGGTCGCGGAAGAGGGATTCGTCAGTGGCGGCAACGCTGAACTGCGAGCGACCGACGAACACGTTTTTTACAACGCACAAACGGTTGACGACGTTACCACGGTCTCCATTTCCCCCACTTGATCGTTGACCTGCTCGACGAGGACGACCCTGCAGTCGAAGCCGCGAATCGGCTCATAACCCGCTACCACGACGCGAATCCGGAGTAGGACCGCACCTGACGACTCACGGTGGGTTGGGTTGCTGGAGGTGGTCAAGGTAGCCTGACTCGACGGTATCCCGCCAGAGTTGGAGCACGGCCAGCGTGACCAGTGGAACTACTTCGACTTCGATACACGATGGAACTGCGTCGTGATCGGCAGTCGGTGGTTCGTGGAAGTGCTTCTCGGGGACATCCGTCCGGGGATGGCGGTCGTAGCGGTAGTTGAATTCCTCGCCTTCGGTGTAATGATATCTGTAATATCCGTTCTCGGTCCACGTCACGTCGAACCGGCCCGTGTCGGCCCGGATGCCGGCGTCCAGAGATAGATGCAGGGTCTGGGGATCGAGCGACGAATCGAACGTCGCTTCGGTGACGAGGGGTTCGTACTCTCGGGCGACGGTTCGTGCCGTTTGAAGTCGCTGCAGGTCCGGTGACCCAGTCTCGACCCGCTCCCAATCGTCGCCCATCTATGCCTCGGCGAGGCGATGGGCTTCGCCGACTTGAAGCGCAGCCTGTGCGATGGCGAGGTTCCGTCGGGTGGTTCGCCAGCGGCCGATGTCCGCCCACCCATCGTCGCCGTCGTCGAGTTCGACGGCAAGCTCCTCGGGCCCTTCCACGCCGTAGGTATCACGATACTCCTGGAGTTGTGCTTTCATCTCGCGGATGCCCTCGATGAGTTCGTCCCGTGAGGTCGTTTCCCGGAGTTCCGCGATTCGCTCGTCGATCTGGTGGCCTTCGTTGCGCTTGTACAGTGTGGTCCGGCCGTCCTGGGTCGTGGTCCCGATGCCGTCCGCGACGAGTTCTTCGAGGTACTTCCGCGTCGTCGGCTCGCTGGTGAGCGCGCGGTCGGCGATCTCCGCGGCCGCCGCGAAATCGGTAGTCTCCTCCAGTACAGTCCGGATCCGCTCGCGGCTCGTGGTCTCCTCGATCCACGCTTCCTTCGCCCGCTCGTTGATATCGGTCATATAGCGTCTTCGCACCCTCGGGTAAAATATTTTTTCTAAAGTCGTGTTTATTATCTCCTGTTGGATGACGCAGCGTCAGAAGTCGTCGTCAATCAGTGCACGCAGTTCCTCTCACCGAACTCGTATGGCTACGGGTGTCACGTCAGCGATTTCGGCCAGGCCGGTCCGGTAGTGACTACTGTGCGTCATTTCGGTATCGACTCCACGAGGGCGTGTGGTTGCATCGGTAAGCAGTTATAGTAACCACTACGAGTGATTCGTTCGTTTCCACTCCTGAGCAGCCATATATACGGGCCGCCGCGAGACCGGCAGGATTGCAGTCGTTCACCGTTGGAGCACCAGCAGATGAGTTTCACCAGCTCCCTCCCAATTCCACTGACACGGCGAATCTTCCGATGCAAATAGTCTACAGACGCTCGGAACCGTTCGTCGTCAATAATCAAGAGACAGAATTAGAGGCCCGTCAGTCATCGTGGAGCTGCTTGATCCGCTCAGTAATCCAGTCGAGGACGCCGAACAGCACACCGAGGTGGTGTGTTGCCTCCAGGGTGGAGGGTTCGACATCGGAGGCCGCGTCCGGCGGTGGATGGAAGTGCGCCTTCGACTCTCCGGGCTTGGGGTGTCGATCCCAACGACACTGCCAAACGTCGTTATCTCGCGTTTCGACATAATGAACAGTGTGGTCGCCATCCTCAAACCACCGAACGTCGAGTCGTGCCTCCGCAATCGGTGAAGGATACTGATTCTCGCCGAGAGAGAGTTCCAGCCGCCGTGGTGATATGGTGTCCGGATGGAACGCCCACCTGTCGGCGAGTGGATGTGTAACGGCACGCTGGGCGATCACTTCGAGCGTGGACACGTCGAGTGGCCCGCTGGAATACTCCTCGCCCGTCACGCGTGTATGCCATCGTCCACGCGTCTTTGTGTGCGCTCGACGGCCCGTCGGAGCAGTTCGATGTCACGACGGATGGTCCGCCACTCACTCAGGTCCTCCCAGCGCTCATGGAGCGCGTCGTGATCGTCGACCGGTAGGTCAGCAGCCGTGGACACCGCGTCGGGGGCAGGCACGCCGTACTCGTCCTGGAACGCCTCGTCCTCCGCAATGAGATCGTCGAGCCGATCTCGGAGTTCGTCGGGACCGTGTTCGCGTGCCAGCGACTCGACTCGCTTCCACTGGAAGTACGAATCATTCCGCCGGTAGCGAGCCGGCCGCCCGTCACGCCGTTCTGCAACTCCCATCTCGGCCAGCTGTTCGAGCGTGTCGCGAGCTGCGGTTTCGGAGCACGCCGCTCGATCGGCAAACTCCTGGGCAGTGAGGAACGACTGTGACCCCACGAGAACGTCGTAGACGCGTTGGAACGTCGTCCGATCGTCCTGCCAGCGGTCGGCTGCGCTCGCATCGCTCATACGCCGAGTTCGATCGCCGAAGTGATATATCTTCTCCCAAGCGGTCATATCTGATCTAATCGGTCGGGTCAGTCTGTTCGAATACCTTGTCAGACTACTTACAGAGGTGTCGTAAGGAGCATCTTCACCGAGCGTTGAGACGGTCAAGTTTGGCTTCGAATTCCGTGATGCGCTCTTCGTTAGCTTCTAACTCGGTTTCGGGCTCGGAGACTCGTTCCTCGATAATCCGTTCTTGTCTGCGAAATGTGCCATATCTCTGGCCAGCGCCTCCAGTACGAGTCGGCTCCGTCATGGAATCCGACTCTTCGGCTGCATTCGGATCGTAGTACCCGGAAACGCCAGCAACCGCACGCTCGATCGCTTCCCCGTTAGCCGCATCTCGCTCCGCTCGGCCGCTGCGACCTCCGGGCTCAGATCGGCTCGGCGTCGTTTCTTCACCCGTTCGCTCCGCTCGCGGGTTCAGAATGTGCCGCCTCCCCGATTTGAACGGGGGACAGCTCGATCTTCAGTCGAGTGCTCTCCCAGTCTGAGCTAAGGCGGCTCATTCGAGCGAATGCCGACGCACTCAAAAAGGGTTTCGAAAGCCGGCGTGGGGTCGGCGGCCATGCGTCGCGGTTCTCGACCGAGGCGGCGCACGGTCCACACTGGCGCTGCGAGGGACCCGTCAGCCGTCGGCAGCGGGGTCAGAAGCCGTCTCGCTGCGGTCCCACGGCTGCTGGCCTGCTCGACACGCGTCGGCGGCGGCGCTCGGACACTGACACACGATTAGGTCGTACGAGGGGAGCTGCGGGTCGTACCGCCGCAACCTCGCGCGGTACCACTCGGTCAGACGGGCGGCGGTACGCGCGGCCGCGCGGTCCGGGAACCGGTGGCCTGCGGCGGGAACCGGTCGGTCGCCGGTCCGGGCGCAGGCGACGTAGTACCGGCCGTCGGCGCTCGCGAGCGCCTCGATGCGGTCTCTGATGCCGGTCAGGGTCGAGTCGTGCATCTCGGGGTGTCGGAGCCGGCGGCCGCTACGCCGCCGCGACGTCGTCGAGCAGCCGGTGCAGCGCCGCCACGGAGTTCTCGACGTCCCATGGCGGGCGGGCCGTCTCGAGTTCCTCCCGGAGGACGCCGAGTTCCTCGTCGACGGCCGACCGCGTCTCGCCGTCGAGGTCCGACACCATCGCCTCGAAGCGCGCCTCCATCCGCGCGAGAAATCCCCGGGCGTCCCAGTACTCATCGTACAGTTCGATGGCCTCGCCGTCGGTGACCGCTGCGTCGTACTCGTCGGCGACCCGGTCGGCCAGTGCGAGGAAAACGGCGGCGTCAAATGGGGTGCTGTCGGCGTACTCGGCCGGGACGGCGACCGAGACGGCCTCCTCGACGAGCGGGAGCACGTCCTCAGCGACGTATCGTTCGTACTCCGCAGCGGTAGCGGAGGCCGCGCGGTCGTCGACCGCCGCCATCCGGTCGAGCAGCCGCTCCGACAGGTCGGGGTCAGTGCGCCGGACCGGCGGCAGAAGCGTCAGCAGGTAATCCGAGCCGTGGCCGGCGTGCAGGCCGGCATCGCGGCTCCCGACGTCGGCCAGCGCGACCGACGACCGGAGGTGGCCGCGGACCTCCTCGGCGCTGCGGACGTATGTCAGCGCGTCCTCGCGGTCCTCGACGGTCGCGCTCGGGAGGTCCGCGGCGGCGGCCGTCCGGACGCGGAACCGCCGTATCGTCCCGGCGACGGCCGACGGCGGGTCGCGCGCCTCCATCTCCGAGCGCAGGCGGTCGAGACTGTCGCCCCCGGCGCCGTCTACGGCAGCACTGATGCCGTCGTGACGCTCCTCGATACGGACGAGGAACCCCCGGCCGTCCCAGTACTCGCCTTCCTCTTGGACGGTCCCATCGGCGGTGACGGCCGCGTCGTACTCCTCGGCGATGCGGCCCGCCAGCGCGTTCATCACGCGTACGTCGAAGGCCGTCGACTCCCGTGTCTCGCCGTCGACCACCAGCCCGACCGCCTCGTCGAGCAGCGGGTACACCTCCCCGGTGACGAAGGCGTCGAACGCGCCCGCGTCGTCGGACTCGACCCGCTTCGGGACCTCGTTGAGCCGGGCCCGCAACCGGGTGGCCAGCTCCGGGTCCTCGTCGCGGACCGGCGGGAGAACGGCCGCGAAGTAGTCGCCACCGTGGCCCGCGTGAAACGCGGCGTCCGCCCGGCGGCCGCGTTCGAGTAGGGTCGTCGCGGAGACGAGGTGTCCGCGCACCTCCTCGACGTTCCGGGCGTACTCGACGGCCGCCTCCGCCGGCTCGGCCGCCCCATCGTCCGCGTCGTCCGTTTCGGTCGTCCGGGCCGCCCCGAATCCGACCAGTGCTGTGCCGACGAGACCACCTGCCGCGCCGAGAAGCGTCCGTCGCTTTGGCATGTGATTTAGGCCAGCCTAAAAGAACTAAATAGTGGCGGTCCGCGGCCGGCACGGGACACGGACGACCTCTACGGGATCGCTCGCGGACGCGGCTCGAAACGGGTAACTGGCCCGAGAACGGAACGGACGGTATGCCTACCGTCGAGTTCGACGACATGGAGATCGACTGCGAGACGGGCGCGACGCTCCGCGACGTCCTGCTATCGGCCGGAGTGTCGCCGCACAACGGGCGTGCCGACGCCCTCAACTGCCGCGGCCACGGCACCTGCGGCACCTGCGCGGTCGAGGTCGACGGCGAGACGGACGAGCCGTCGGCCCGCGAGCGTGCCCGACTGTCGGTGCCGCCGCACGACCCCGACGACGGCCTCCGGCTGTCCTGTCAGACGACGGTACTCGGCGATCTTGAGGTGACGAAACACGACGGCTTCTGGGGCCAGGACGTCGAATGAACCGAGCCGGCCCGCGGCGCTCGTCACGTTCGTTCCTCGCAGAATCGCATGGGTCCGGGCGGATTCGAACCGTTCCGAGACGTGCTCGCTCCCGACGGTCGCTGCACGCGTCTCGTAGGGTTCGAACCCGGACCCATTTTCTGCCGCTGGCTCCTCGCTACGCTCGTCGCGTGGCAGCAGAAAGTGGGTCCGGGCGGATTCGAACCACCGACCTCGGCCTTGTAAGGGCCGCGTCATAGCCACTAGACCACAGACCCTGACGATCAGAAATCGGGCTGCGGAGTTAACACTTGCCTTCCGGGACGACGACAAGGCTTAGGCGACGCCGGGCCGCACCGTCGAGTGTGACCACGCGGAGACGGAAACGCCGTACGCTCGCGGCCGCGCTGACCGTCGGGCTCCTGCTGGCGGCCGGCTGTGTCGGGCCGTTCGGCGGTCCTTCGACGTCGACGCCGGCGCCGACGGCCACGGAGCCGGACGACGGCACGTCGACGACGAAACCGGCCGACGAACCGACGTCGACATCGACGCCGACCGAGGTCCACCCCGACTACGACCGGACGACGGTGGCGGTCGTCGACGGCGAGACCGGCGAGGAACTCGGCCGCGTCGAGGCCGCAATCGCCGACAACAGCTCGCTGCGGTACACCGGGCTGAGCGAGACCGACGACCTGCCCGAGTCAACGGCACCATCGACTCCGTTCACGAGCGGCGGGCGCCGAACCCCGGCGAGAACGGCGAGAGCATCCGGGCCTCCGGCGAGGGTCGGTACGTCCTGGAGGTGAACCGCGGCTGGACCGACGAACGCGGCGTCGAACCCGGCGACCGCGTCGAGTTCGACGTCCCGGAGTGACGCCGGCAGGCTTTTTTTCGGCGCCGGCCTGACTTCGACGATGGATCGACGACCCCTCGTCTACGCGGCCGCGGCGCTCGTCGCCCTCGCCGGCATCGCGTACCTCGGCCTCGCGACCGGCGCCGTCGCGCCGTACCTGGCGGGCTATGATTCCGCCGACCCCGACGGGTACGACCACACGCAGGTGGCGGTCGTCGACGACGAGACCGGCGAGACGCTGGGGCAGGTCGAAGCCGCCGTCGCCGACACGTTCCCCAAGCGGTACGTCGGCCTGGGCGAGACCGATCGCCTGCCGGCCGACCGCGGAATGTTGTTCGTCCACGGCGGCGTCGACGAGCGGACCTACGTGATGCGAAATATGTCGTTCGGCCTCGACATCGTCTTCGCCGACGCCGACGGCCGGATCACGGCCGTCCGTGAGGCGCCGAAACCGGGGCCGGACGAGAACGGCGCCGACCAGGAGTACACCGGCGAGGCGCGGTACGTCCTGGAGGTGAACCGCGGCTGGACCGACGAACGCGGCGTCGAACCCGGTGACCGGCTGGCGTTCGACCTGTAATCACGGTCGCGGCCGCGCCGGCCGGCGAGCCAAGGGTTATACTGACCGAACGGCCAGTTATCGTAATGAGTGACGCCGCCTGGGACGACGAGGACGACCCCTTCGAGGAGCAGCGGGCCAACGCCGAGGATCCGATGCGGCGGCTCTTCGACGAGTACGGCCGGCCCAACGCCGTCCAGTTCGCCGTCGGCGTCGTCGCCAGCGTCTTCGCGCGGCTGCTGGATCTACTGCCACCGGTACTCCTGGGGCTGGCCATCGACGCCATCTTCCGGGACGACAAGGCGTTCGCCCCCTGGCTGGTGCCAGCGGCGTGGATACCGGCGACGGAAAATGGCCAGCTACTGTTGACGGTGCTGCTCATCGGGGGTGCCTTCCTGCTGGGGGCGGCGTTCCACTGGGTCCGCAACTGGGGGTTCAACTCCTTCGCCCAGCACATCCAGCACGACGTCCGCACGGACACCTACGACACGATGCAGCGGCTGAACATGGACTTCTTCGCCGACAAACAGACCGGCGAGCTGATGTCCATCCTCTCGAACGACGTCAACCGCCTCGAGCGGTTCCTCAACGACGGGCTGAACTCGACGTTCCGGCTAACGGTGATGGTGCTCGGCATCGCCGGGGTTCTCTTCTGGCTGAACTGGCAGCTGGCGCTCATCGCCCTCGTACCGGTGCCGCTCATCGCCGTTTTCACCTACAAGTTCATCCAGGTCATCCAGCCGAAGTACGCCGACGTCCGCTCGACGGTCGGCGACGTCAACTCCCGGCTGGAGAACAACCTCGGCGGCATCCAGGTGATCAAGTCGGCCAACACCGAGCCCTACGAGTCCGACCGCGTCGAGGACGTCTCCGAGGAGTACTTCGACGCCAACTGGGACGCCGTCGGAACCCGCATCAAGTTCTTCCCCGGGCTGCGGGTCATCGCCGGCATCGGCTTCGTGCTGACGTTCCTCATCGGCGGCGGCTGGGTGCTGACGACCGCCCGGACCGGCGGCGGCCCCGGACCCCTGACCGAACCGCTATTGATCGGGGAGTTCACGACGTTCATCCTCCTGACACAGCGGTTCATCTGGCCGATGGCCCAATTTGGTCAGATAATCAACATGTATCAGCGGGCCTACGCCTCCGCCGAGCGTATCTTCGGGCTGATGGACGAGCCCGACCGGCTGGCGGTCGACGCCGATGCCGAACCGCTGGAGGTCACGGCCGGTCGCGTCGAGTACGACGACGTCACCTTCGGCTACGACGACGAGTCCATCGTCGAGGACGTCGACTTCACCGTCGAGGGCGGCGACACGCTCGCGCTGGTCGGCCCGACGGGCGCCGGCAAGTCGACCGTGCTGAAGCTGCTGCTTCGGCTGTACGACGTCGACGAGGGCGCCGTTCGGGTCGACGGCCGGGACGTCCGGGAGGTGACCCTGCGGAGCCTCCGCCAGCAGGTCGGCTACGTCGGCCAGGACACGTTCCTCTTCTACGGCACCGTCCGGGAGAACATCGCCTACGGCGTCTTCGACGCCGACGAAGAGAACATCGTCGATGCCGCGAAAGCCGCCGAGGCCCACGAATTCATCACCAACCTGCCGGACGGCTACGACACGATGGTCGGCGAGCGGGGCGTGAAGCTCTCCGGCGGCCAGCGCCAGCGAATCTCCATCGCCCGGGCCGTTCTGAAGGATCCCGAGTTGCTCGTGTTGGACGAGGCGACCAGCGACGTCGACACCGAGACCGAGATGCTCATTCAGCGGTCGCTGGACCGCCTCACCGAGGACCGTACCACCTTCGCCATCGCCCACCGGCTGTCGACCATCAGGGACGCCGACCAGATCCTCGTGCTCGAAAACGGCGAGATCGTCGAGCGGGGCAGCCACGGGGCGCTGCTGGAGGCCGGTGGCCTCTACGCCCACCTGTGGGGCGTCCAGGCCGGCGAGATCGACGAACTCCCCGACGAGTTCGTCGAGCGGGCCGCCGAGCGACAGGCTCGCACCGAGGCCGGCGACGACTGAGACAGCGGATTCAAGACCGGCGACCACCACGCTCCCGTATGCTCCGGCTCGCGGTGGCGACGGACGCCGAAACCCTCGAGCGGATTCGGGAGCCGCTGGCCGACCGCGGAATCGAGGCCGCTCACCTGCCGACCAGCCGCCGGGCCCAGCCGCTGGACGGCGCCCGCGAGCCGTTCGACGTCGGCTTCGTCTACCCCTCGCGGCTGATGGAGGGCGGCGTCGCCGACGCCATGCTCGGCGTACCGTGGGTCAACGACCGCGAGGCGGTCCTGCGGTCCCGGAACAAAGCCGAGACGCTGGCTCGGCTCGACCGGGCGGGCGTGCCGACTCCCGAAACGGTCCACGTCTCGAACCCGGCCGACGAGGCGACGTTGCGGGCGGCCTTCGAGCGGTTCGACCCGCCGGTCGTCGTCAAGCCCAACTCCGCGACCCGCGGCGTCGGCGTCGCGAAGGTCGGCGACCTCGACTCCTTTTTCGGGGTCTGCGATTACCTCGCACTGGTCCACGACTACCGGGCGACGGAGGACCGTTCCTTTCTCGTCCAGGAGTACCTCCCCGAGGCGACGGACTACCGGGCGATGGTCGCGGACGGCGACTATGTCGGGTGCGTCGAGCGGCGGCTGCCGGCCGACGAGCGGGCGGCGGGCCGCTGGAAACACAACGTCCACCGTGGCGCCGTCGCCGAGGGGGTCGACCTGCCGGCCGACCGCCGGCGACTCGCCGAGCGGGCGGCGGCGGCCCTCGACGTCCCGTGGCTCGGGGTCGACCTGCTCGTGGCCGACGACCGAGCGGTCGTCAACGAGACGAACGCCCGGCCGACCGTCGACGAGGCGACGAAGTACGACGACGGCTTCTACGACCGGCTGGCGGCGCTCGTCAGGGAGACCGCACGTCGGGGCCGCTGACCTCGAAGCGGGCGCCGCCCCGGCGGCTGTCGGTCGCGCCGACAGACCAGCCGCGGACGTCAGTGGTCGCGGTCGCCACCGCTACGTAGCGGGACTACGTAACGGCGAGCGCGGGGTCGCCGACCGGCCGCGGCGTCAGGAAAAGTCGATGCTGGCCGAGGAGTCGGCCCGGTCGAACTCGATCTCGAGGACGCCGTTGTTGAACGTCGCCGACGCCGAGTGCTCGTCGACCCGGGCCGGCAGCTCGACGCGCTCTCTGTAGTCGCTGACCTCCGTCGACGCCGAGATGGTGACGTGGCGGCCGTCGCACTTGATGTCGATGTCGTCCTTGTCGGCGCCGGGCATGTCGGCGACGACGCGGACCCGCTCGTCGGTCTCGTAGACGGACACGTGTGCGTCGCCGCCGAAGCCGGCGTCGCCGGCGACGCCGCCGGTCATCTCCTCCATCATGCGTTCGATCTCGCTGAAGATGTCGTCGAAGGGGTCGTCGCGGTCGTCCCGACGCATATCCACGTGTACGGCGCTACCCGGCAAAAGCCTTCGGTCGGAGTCCCGACTCGTATTCGGTCGGACGGCCGTCGAGTCAGTCGCCGGCCGGCGTCAGACGCCTGGCCGACTGACCTTTTAGTGCGACGGCGACGAATCACGGTCCGGAGCATGTCGCCAGGGCGTCCGACCCACGACGACGGCGTTCCCATCGAGGTCCACCTCGGCGCCGCCGATGAACGACCGGCCGTCGAGGCCGACACCCGCATCGACATCCTCGTCGAGACGGCGGCGTACCCGACGGCCCGTCTCGACGACGGCCGCTACGTGGCGTGGTGGTTCGACGCCGACGCCCCCGCTCCCACGGCGCCGGCGACGACGGAGTGGGTCGCCGCCCCGACGCGCTTTCTGGCCGCCGGCACGCTCCACGAGTCCGGGCGACCGATTCCGCGGCGTCGGCTGCCCCCGTAACGGCGCGGACCGCGTCGACGTTCTCCGGGACGACGTCGGACTCCTGGTGGACGGCCTGGAACAGATAGAGGTCGTCGTCCTCGACGGTGATCGACTCCTGCCAGATGCAGTTTTCCCAGATGTCGGCTCGCGGTCGGCCGCGGTCCATGGCGTACTCCTTCAGCGCGCCGGCGCCGTCGATGTCGTGCTCCGGCGGAATCAGGAAGGTCCGGTCCTCCTCGTCCAGCAGGTCGACGACGTCAGCCGCCGCTGGCGCCTCCGTAAGCGTCACGTTGACCGAGTGGGTGTGCATCAGCGTCGCCGGCACCTTCAGCCCGAGCGTGTCGATGTCTAGCTCCGGGAAGATGGTGTTGACGTCGGGGCCGTGGTGGGAGGGCAGCGTCACCGGGTTCGGCAGGATGTCGTTGATGGGGCCGCGGCCGGTTTGTGCGGGGTCGCCGCCCCGGCGGACGAGCGTCATGCGGGCCTTCTCGACGCCGTAGGCCTCCTCCAGCGGCGCCAGCAGCCGCGACAACCCGGTCGTGTTGCAGGAAACCACCCGGACGTGGTCGGCGCCGGTCGCCGCCCCGTAGTTCGCCCGGGCGACGAACGAGACGTCGACGGCGTCGGCGTCCTCGCCGCCCTGGTAGATCGCCGGCGTGTCGTGGGCCTCGTACAGCGACCGGTTCTCGGCGCCGACCCCCGACGGACAGGCGTCGATGACGACGTCGGCGGCCGCCACCAGCTCCTCGACCTCGCCGGCCAGTTCGATGCCGGCCTCGTCGAACAGCTCGACCCGTTCCTCGACGGCCGCGTACAGCGGGTAGCCGTTCTCGACGGCGAGTTCGGCCTCGTGGTTCGGGCTGGTCTTGGCGACGCCGAGCAGCTCCATGTCCGGCTGCAGCGTCACCGCGTCGGCGACCCGCTTCCCGATGGTGCCGTAGCCGTTGACCGCGACCTGGACGCTCATGACCGGTTGTGGCGCCGCGACGGGAATAGCCGTTTCGCTCCGCCGTCGGCTACCGCGGCTCGACGGCCTCCTCGCAGAACCGCTCGCCCGTCCACCGCCAGCTCCCGACGGTCGGGCCGTCGGCTGGCTCGTCGTCGGACTTGCCGGCCAGCGAGACGATCAGATACGAACGGCCGGGCCAAGCAGCCCGCCCGGCGTCGACGTCGCTCGGCTCGGCCGGGCCGCGAGGGTGGGAGTGGTAGAACCCGACGACGTCGCTCCCCGAGGCCTCGATTCGCTCCAGCAGCGCCAGCTGTTCGTCCGGAGCGATCTCGTAGCGGCTCCGCGGCGCGTCGGCGGCGTTCCGCGCCCGGAGCGCCCGCTCGACGGTCGAGACGTCGTCGCCGCGGCGGCCCGCCAGCACGCCGACCACCTCTTCGGGGGCGCCCTCGCGGGCGTGGTCGACGACGGTCGCCCGGATCGCCGCCGGCAGCACGACCGTCACGGCGGGAACGGCCGCGTCTGCCACGGCACCGGCGGCTCGAAGCGGTCGGGGTGCAGCAGCGCCGCCAGCACCTCCAGGGTGTCGACGACCCGTGGCCCCGGCCGGTTGGTGAGGTGGTGGCCGTCGACGGCGTGGACGCGACCGGCCTCGACGGCCGCGAGGTCGTCCCACCCGGGCCGGTCGGTCAGGTCGGCGGCATTGTCGGCGGTCTGCTCGAGACCGAACCCGCAGGGGGCGGCGACCAGTACGTCGGGGTCGTACTCGCGGATCGCCGCCCACTCCCGCGGCGTCGACGCGTCGCCGGGGTCCGACAGGCCGTGGCGACCGCCGGCGAGGTCGACCAGCTCCGGCACCCAGTGGCCGGCGACCATCACGGGGTCGAGCCAGTCGAGCACCGCGGCGTCCGGGCGGTCGGCAGGGTCGGGGTCGCCGACTCGGTCGGCGACGGCCTCGACGCGCCGCTCGAGCTCCGCGACGACCTCGCCGGCCCGGCCCTCCCGGCCGAGCGCCCGCCCGATACGGCGGACGTCCGACAGCACGTCGTCGAGGCCGTGGGGGTCGGTCGTCACCAGCTCGCAGTCCAGTCCCAGTTCGGCGATGGCCGTCTCGACGACCACCGTGTCGACGGCGCACACCTCGCAGATGCCCTGCGAGATGACGATGTCGGGGTCGACGGCGGCCAGCGTCTCGCGGTCGATCCGGTAGACGCCGCCCTCGGCTTCGGCGTCCTGCACCTGTGCGTCGATGTCGGCGCTGGCGGCGGAGGCGTCGACCCGCGACTCGACGACGGTCGGACGGTCGGCCGCCTCCGGCGGGTGGTCGCACTCGTGGGAGGTCGCAACCGGCTCGACGCCCAGCATGTAGACGATCTCCGTCGCCGACGGTAGTAGCGAGACGACGCGAGGGGTGTCCCGTGACATTCGTACCCGATGCAGGGCCGGGAGCCGGTTCAATCTGTGGGCATGGCGGCGGTATTCAGATACATGCCGACCGGCGAGCCAGTTTCTGCCGGTCGGTCGACCCACTCCCGGTGGACCAGAAGCGCGAGGCACTGCGTGGCGGGTGGTCACTACGGAACAGGATGCCGGCGGCGCCGACACCCTGCGCGGCGTTGCGAGACGCGAGCGAAGCGAGCGAGCCGTAGCACACGGTCCGAACGATGCGACGCGTTCTGACGACAGTGCGGAAAATCGGAGCTTTCCGCTTGTAGTCGGAACGCCGTGCGTTCCGACGATATTGCCGGACTGCGTCCGGCAAGCGGCCGGAATCCGCAGGACTCTGGCAACGTTACCAGCGGCGAGGAGATGACCATCCCGATTCCCCGCTCCGACGGCGGCGCCGAGGAACTGCTGGACCGGCTCGACGCTGACCGTGAGGCGGTCCGAGAGGCCGACATCGAAGCTCTCGAAGCCGGAACCGACTGGGCGGTTACGGCCCGTCCGAGTCGACTGACGAGAAACTGGAGATCGTGGAGGAGTATCTCGACGTGGTTTAACCGATTCTCGGCCGGGTGTGGAACTGATCTCTTATCGACCAACTGTGCAGTTAGCCAAGTTCGCGGAGCTTCTTCTCCACCTGTGTGTACACACGCGGCCGGAGATTCATCCCTTCGTTCACGAGATCGTACAGAATATCGGTCGCTTCCTCGGCCGTCACCTCCCCGTTTTTCGTACGATCGAGCAACAGAGTCGTCACCCACCAGCAATCGACGCCGTGGCTCCGCGCGACCTCGATTAGTCCTTTGTCGTTAGCGAGGAGGCTCTCCCCGGTGTTCTCCGCCACCAAGATCACTGACGCGTCGGCCACCGCGAGTCCCTCCATCGATGCCACCTCCTCGGCTCGGGCGGGCGTCTCGCGAACGGGTACGTCCACTAAAAACTCGTCGAGTGCCGCCGTGCCGCGCTGGCCCTCCGTGAGAACTTCATCGTGGACGTCCTCGGTCGTTCGGATGGTATCAAAGGTAGCCGAGATGAGGTCAAGGCGGCCGACCCACCTAATACAGCGAGGGAGTCCCGCCGTTCACGGCGGGCGGGAGTCGCGTTCGCTCCGGTACACGATCATCCAGCGATAGCCCGACTCCCACATGTTTGTATACCCACAGTCCCACCTGTGGGATGTTGATGGAGGTTCAACGTACCGCAGTCGTCAAGCTCTCCATCCCCGACGAGCGGCACGACGACCTGAAACGAACGATGAACACGTTTCGGGACGCCACACAGCGGTTTGCTGATCGGGGATGGGCCGGCGATGATGATGGCTACGTCATCACCTCCCGCTCACGACTCCAACCACTCGTCTACGATACTATCCGAGACAACACCGGACTCCACGCCGACCTAACCGTCGCCGCCGTCAACCACGCTGTCGCCGCGCTCGATGGATGTGTTGAGAAGATGAAAGACGGCAAACGCACCTCGCGGCCGGTATTCACGTCGAACACTGCCGTTTACAACACTAACGCGGTCAGCTATTTCGACGGCTACTGTACGCTGGCCGCCTACGGCAGCGGTCGTGTCCACGCCGAGTACGTCTACCCGGAGGACTCTCCGCAGGCCGACTACATGGAGGGTGACGAGTGGACGAAGCAAGGGGCAAAGCTCCGCTACGACCGCCAATCTGACACCTACTACCTCCACGTCTCCATCAAGCAGGAATATGATGAGTTGCCGGCAGAAGCCGAGAGCCGAACAGTTCTCGGCGTCGACCGGAACGTGGATGGATACCTCGCCGTCACCAGCACGGGCGCGTTCGTCGGGAACGCCGACCTATTGAACCACAAGCGCCGCGAATACGAACGCCGCCGCGCCCGCCTCCAACAACAGGGAACTCGGAACGCCCACCTCACAATCCAGTCCATCGGTGACACCTTCGCCGACTGGTCAGAGGACTTCCTCCACCAAGCATCCAAATGGCTCGTCGAGGAGGCCGTCGCACACGACTGTTCGGTGATCGCGGTCGAGAAGCTATCGGGCATCCGCGAGCGTATCTCGAATGCCTCAAAGTTCCAGCAGTGGGCGTTCAACGAGCTACTGCGACAGGTGAGGTACAAGGCCAAAGCTGTGGGAATCATCGTCGAGACGGTGAATCCGGCGTACACCAGCCAGCGGTGTTCCGACACAGAGTGTGGGTTCACCCAAGAGGACAACCGCGACGGCGATGAGTTCTGCTGTCAGAAATGCGGCAAGAAACTCCATAGCGACTACAACGCGGCGCGCAATATCTCACACAAGTTCATCCAGAACTGGCGTACGTCTGGTTCTGGAGGGGCGACACATCACCTCGCCCTGAAGTCGGGGATATTGAACGGGAATGGCGGCTACACGCCTGCCACTACTGGTGGTTAGACCGGGAGTCCACCGACAAACCTCGCCGTTCACGGCGAGGTAGGTGATGCAAGCGGGATTAGCGCGGAGGAATCGGCGACGACCATCAGATACGGTCGAGGTCGCGTTCGAGATCGTCGGTCGTGTAGCCGATATCGATGCCCTCCTCGGCGGCCAGCGTCAGCATTTCGACGTATGAGACATCCGCGAGTTCGGCCGCCTTCCGAAGAGTGATAACGCGATCACGGAGTCGGTCGAGTGCCCGCTCGGTCCGCCAGTCGTCGAGCCCCTGGTGGATCAGCCGCCGAAGCACCTCCGAGCGATCGGCACTCATCTCCCCTTCCAGTTCGGAGAGTATCTCCTCGTCGTCTTCCGGGATGCGCGTCGTGACCGGTTTCATCGTTACGAATGGTTACGTTACGATACATGATAGATGTAACGCCGATAGAATGGCGTCGGTGGTCTCGGAGACGGAGCAGTCCACTCATCCGAAGTAAGTCGTCGGACGACGAATATCGGTTCGCGCTGGGCCGATCGGATGGTAGGACCAGGAAGGGAGGTTTCTCGGCCCGACCCGCACAACTGTTGCCACCGCTCGACGGTCGAAGACGGCGCGAGGAGCTGCTGGACCGACTCGACGCCGACCGCGAGGCGGTTGAACGGACGAACATCCAAGCCTTCGAAGCCGAGATCGACCGGGCGGTGTACGACCTGTTCGAGTCGATCGACGGGGAACGGGAGGCCGCGGAGGAGTATCTCGACGTGGTTCGACAAGGGTGGGTTACAGCACCAGCCGCTGGCAGGAGCCGCAGAGGGTCTCCTCCTTGACGTCGACCTCGCGGACGGTCGGGGAGAAGTTCATCACGCAGCGGTTGTTGTCGCAGTGCTCGAGGCCGAGGGTGTGGCCGATCTCGTGGACGACCTCCTTGCGGACGCGGTCGGAGAAGATCTCGTCGGCCGACCGGTTCGAGAAGCCGCCGTCGGAGGAGGTCTGCAGCCGGTAGGTGGAGATGACCGAGCCGTTGCCGGAGAGGTACGCTAATCCGAAGACGTAGTTGCGGCGGCGGTAGTAGAGGTCGTTGTCCGTGACGGCGATGTTCTTCTTGCCGTCGCCGACGCGGCTGGCGAGTTCGATGAACTCCTCGGCGCGGTACTGCTCCCTGTCGGAGTCGTACGCGCCGTCCGGTATCGGTTCGTCGTCGTGGATCGTCACCTCGCAGTCGTAGACCGACCGCAGTCCGCTGGACGCCTCCCGCTTGACCACCGCGGGGAGGTCCCCGACCGGCACGATGTCGACGTGCATGGGAAAGCGTTAGATAGGGCTGCTCATAAACATCCCGACGTGCACACCGAGCCGAGCGTCGCACTCGTCGACCGTCTCGGGGAGTACGACAGCCTCGTCGAGGTCGGCGTCGGCGACCGGCCAGCCGTCGCCGCCGCCCTCGCCGACCGCGGGCGGGCGGTGACCGCCACCGACGTCGCCGACCGCGACGCGCCGGCCGGCGTCCGGTTCGTCCGCGACGACGTGACCGACCCGACGCCGGCGGTCTACCGGGACGCCGACGCCGTCTACGCGCTGAACTGCCCGCCGGAACTGCAGCGACCGATGGCGGCCGTCGCGGCGACGACCGGCGCCGACTGTCTGTTCACCACCCTCGGCGCCGACCCGGCCGTGGTCGACGCCGACCCGGAGACGCTGCCCCGACACACCCTCTTCGACGCGACCACACAATGAACGTAGACGCCATCGCCCTCGACATCGACGGCGTCCTCGTCGACGTCGAGCACTCGTACCGCCGCGCGATCGTCGATTCGGTCGATCACGTCTACGGCGAGACCATCGACGCCGACGACATCCAGCTGTTCAAGGAAGCCGGCGGCTTCAACAACGACTGGGAGCTGACGGACGCGGCCGCACTGTACGTGCTCGCCCGCCGGCAGCGGCCGGGACTGAGCATCCGGACCTACACCGGGATGATCGCCGCCTCGGGTGGTGGCATCGAGGCCGCCCGGACGGCGCTGGCCGACGAACTCGACCCCGCGACCCGCGAACGGGTGCTCGACGAGTGGGACCCCGGGCGGCTCCGGGAGGTGTTCCAGCAGCTCTATCTCGGCGCCGGGCGGTACCGCCGGCTGGAGGGCGCCGAGCCGGACCTGGAGACGACCGGCTACGTCGAAGACGAGCCGGTGCTGCCGTCGCCGGCGACGCGGGAGGCGCTCGCCGCGTGGCCGCTGGGCGTCGTCACCGGCCGGCCGGCCGCCGAGGCCGACATCGCTCTCGAGCGGATCGGCCTCGACGTGCCCGCGGAGCACCGCTTCACGATGGACGACCCGCGGCCGGGCAAGCCCGACCCGGAGTCGCTAATCGCGTTGGCCGACCGGCTCGACGCCGACCGAATCGCCTTCGCCGGCGACACGCTCGACGACGTCCGGACGGCGGCCAATGCCGCCGAGGCCGACCCGGACCGGGAGTACCTCGGCGTCGGCGTGCTGACCGGCGGGCTCGACGGTGAGGCCGGCCGCGAGAAGCTCCGCCGGGCCGGCGCGACGACGGTCGTCGGGAGCGTCGACGACCTGCCGGAGGTACTGGAGTGACCGCCGAACGCCTCTTCGCGTGGACCGCCGCGGTCGCCGCCGTCGCCGTCACCTGGCTGGGCTACACGGCGCTGCCGGCGCTCTCCGAGCGGCCGGTGGCCGTCGGTCTCTGCGCCGTCGCGGCGCTACCGCTCCTCGTCGTCTTTCTCGCGTGGGCCAGTAGCTTCCGGGGCGGACCCCGGAGCTGGGGGTAGCCGGCCGACGGGACGGCACGGATCCGTCCGGGCGGGGTCGGCCGGTCAGCGGCGTCGCGGCCGCCTCACTCGACCGGGTCGACGTCGCCGGCGTCGACGGTGGTCTCCGTAGGCTGCTCCGGGGCGGCCGCCGGCATGCGGCGCCGAACGACGACGCCGACGGTTGCGACGCCGTCGGTCGGGTCGAGCGGTTGCGGCGGCGTCTCGCCGGTCGTCGACTTCCGCCCTCGGACTCGCCGACCGGCCTCGGCGTCTCGCCCTCGTGGACGTCGGGACCGATGCCGTCGGCGGCCCGCACCGGCCCGGTCGTGTCGCCGAACGGCCGGTCGAGTGAGGAGTCGCCGCGGTCGAACTGTTTCTCGGGGTTCTTGACTCCGACGAGCGGCTGCTCGCCGGCCCGGCCGGGCGAATCGGAGTGACCGCCGCCGGTCTCGTGTCCGTCGGTATGGGGCGCCCCGCGTCCGCGTCACTGCTCGCTCGACTACCCCACCCCGAGCGGCTTCGCCGCTCTGGGGGCTTGCACGCCGGCTCGTCGGGTGGAACTCACCCGCTCGATGTCGGCTTGCGGCGCAGGGTCAGACGCCAGTAGCGGTGTAATTGCCGGGCTCTTCCACTCTATTCCGTGCAGGACAGGGGACGGAGAGGCACGCGGCGTCACGCTCGCCTCGGCGGGCCCGATTTCGGGGTCGGCTGACGGCGATCCGTCCATGCCGAGAAACGCACCGTCGCCTCGTCGGTACGCCAGCCCTCGCGGACTGTCTGTGGCCCGCTATTGACGGTCAGAGAATCGGTTCGGGCGGTTGCGAAGGTTCACACGCGCTCTTCGTCGCCCTACTCGCTCCCTCCGATCGTTCCCTTCTCGCGGGCGCTTCGCGCTACCGCTCAATTGAAGTATCCTTCCGGAAGCGCGTCGGCCTCGTCGTAGTCGTGGGCGGCGAGATAGCACATGGTGGCGTGTTCGTCGTCGATTTCGAACTCCGGCGGCTTCTCGAGACACTCGTCCATCGCCTTCGGACAGCGGTCGGCGAAGTAACACCGGTCGTCCATCTTGGCGTCGATGAGACTCGGAAGACGTCCTCGAGGGTGCCGCGCTCGACGAGTTCGCCGGCGTACATCACGCCGACCCGGTCACACATCCGGGCGATGACGCCGAGGTCGTGCGTGATGAGAACCGTCGTCATTCCTGTTTCGGCCTGGATGTCGTCCAACAGGTCCAGCACCTGCGCTTGGATGGTCACGTCCAGGGCTGTCGTCGGCTCGTCGGCGATCAGCACGTCCGGGTCGCCGGCCAGCGCCTGGGCGATCATCGCCCGTTGGAGCATGCCGCCGGAGAACCGGTGGGGGTACTCGTCGGCGCGCTCGGCGGGATCGGGGATGCCGACCAGCTCCAGCAGCTCGACGGCCCGCTGGCGGCTCTCCGGCCGGATGAACTCCGCCGATTCGAGCACCGTCGAGGCCAGAAACGACGAAAAGGAGTACTCCGCGCCCCGCGAGAGCCGCGGCGTGGCGCTGGCCCGGCGCTGGACCTCGACGGCCTCGGCGATCTGCTCGCCGACGGTCAGCGAGGGGTTGAAGCTGCTCTCGGGGTCCTGGAAGATCATGCTGAGGCTGGTCCCGCGGAGCGATCGCCGGACCGACGACGGCACCTGGAGCAGGTCGACGAACTCGCCGTCGACGGCCTCAGGGTGGTCCTCGCGGACGTCCGCGGCGAGGTCGGCGTTGCGGTACTCCATCGAGCCGGCGGTGATCTCGCCGGGCGCCTCGACCAGGTCTATGATCGACAGCGCCGTGACGGACTTGCCGGAGCCGCTCTCGCCGACGATCCCGAACACCTCGCCGCGTTCGACCGTCACGTCGAGGTCCGACACCGCGTTGACCTGGCCCTCGGCGGTGAAAAAGCGCGTCGAGAGCCCCTCGATTCGGAGCAGGTCCTCGCCCATCCTACGCTCCCCGTTCGCTTCCCTCGATGTTCGGGTCGAGGGCGTCCCTGAGCCAGTCGCCGATCAGGTTGACGCTGACGATCGCCAGGACGATCCCGATGCCCGGGACCATCGCGATCCACGGCCGGGTTCGGAGCACGTCCTGGCCGGTTTCGATCTCGTAGCCCCACGAGAGCGTCGTTCCGGAGAAGCCGAGGTACGCGAGCGACGCCTCGATGAGGATGATGATCGCCATCTGGATCGTCGCCAGCACGATGATCGGCGTGAAGCTGTTCGGCAGCACGTGTTTGAGCAGGATCCGCCAGTCGGCGGTCCCGAAGCTCCGTGCAGCCTTGACGTACTCCTCGTTCCGGATCGACAGCGCCTCGCCGCGGGCCACGCGGGCGAACCAGACCCACGTCACCAGCGCGACGACGACG
Organism: Halobacteriales archaeon QS_8_69_73; assembly: GCA_003022945.1. GTDB lineage: Archaea > Halobacteriota > Halobacteria > Halobacteriales > Haloarculaceae > Natronomonas. The sequence goes on from PXRZ01000055.1 coordinate 94,950, forward strand.
GTCACGCTCCCGGGGATCGGGATCGACTCGGGCATCCCGTCGGCCAGCCCCGCGGCGACGATCGGGTCCGGCACCCGGACCGGCTGTGAGCCGAACACGCCGATCAGCGCGAGCGCGAGCACGAGCGCCGGGAACGCGAGCATGATGTCCGCGAGCCGCATCAGCCCGTCGTCGATCCGGCCGCCGTAGTAGCCCGCGACGAGCCCGAACGGTACCCCGAGGAGAAGCGCCAGGGAGACGCCGAAGAGGCTGACCAGAAGCGAGACGCGGGCGCCGTAGAGGGCCCGCGAGTAGACGTCCTGCCCGACGGTGTTCGTCCCGAGGAGGTGTTTCTCCGTCGAGGTGACGGTCACCTCGGTTATCTCGCCGTCCTGCGAAACCGTCGTCGTGTAGTCGAAGCCGGGCGGCGGGTACGGGCCGCCGTTCTCGTGGAAGTTCCCCGTCCGCGTCGGGTCGTGTGTCGCAAGTACCGGCGCGAACAGCGCCACGAAGACGATCACCGTCAGCAGCGTCACTCCGAGCTTCGGGAGCAGACTCTCGCGGAACGTCCGTTTCAGGTTCGATCTGACGCGGTCCGAGATCACTCGAGGCTCACCTGCGGGTCCAGGTAGGTGTAAAGCGCGTCCACGACGATGTTGATCACCACGAACATGACGGCGATGAAGATGATGATCCCCTGCATGAGCGGCCAGTCGCGGACGCCCAGCGCGCTGATCAGCCGGAGGCCGAGGCCGGGCCAGTTGAACACCGTCTCGGTTATCACGGCACCACCCATGAGCGTGCCCATCTGGAGGCCGAGCACGGTGATGATGGGGATCATGGTGTTCCGGAGGACGTGTTTGTACTGGACGAGCACGCCGGGCAGGCCCTTCGCCCGCGTCGCGGTGACGTAGGGCTTGCCCGACTCGTCGATCATCCCGCTGCGGGTGAGCCGCGTGATCAGCGCGGTGAAATACGTCCCGAGCGTGACCGCCGGCAGCGTGATCTGCTTGATCCACAGCCACAGGTCGCCGAACGAGCCGGAACGGAAAAGCGTCAGTACGGCGCCGCCGAGGCCGACCTCTCTGCGCCCGGTCGGGAGGTCGACGAATTCGACGCGGATCCACAGCCCGGAGCCGACGTCGATCGTCGGGTACGGGATACCGTACCAGACCCCGAACAGGAGGACGAGCATCAGCCCGAGCCAGAAGTTGGGCGTACTGATCCCCAGAAGCGAAAACAGCGTCGCGCCGTAGTCGTACGGGGTGTCGCGCCGCGTCGCCGAGATGACGCCCAGCGGGACGGCGATCAGAATCGCGATCGCCGTCGCGGCGACGGCGAGTTCGATGGTCGCCGGGATCCGCTCCACGACCATCGCCGCGACGTCCCGCTCGGAGCGCCACGAGTAGCCGAGATCACCCCGCAGCAGGCCGCCGATGTAGTCGCCGTACTGGACGTATATCGGCTCGTCGAGCCCCTCGGCCTCCCGGACCTCCTCGATGAGGTCCTGCGTGGCCCCCTGTCCGAGCATCAGCGTCGCCGGATCGCCGGGCGAGACCGCTCTGAGGCCGAACAGGAATTATTATGTTTGCGCTTCGCCCCACCGGGGCGGGAGTTGCCGCGGGGGACGGACTCGAACGGCCCGCGATCCGTGTGCGAGTGCCGCGCCGTCGGGACCGGGCGCCCCGGCCGCCCGGGTCCGGACGGGGTCGGAGCCGCTATCGGTCCATCTCCTCGACGTAGACGACTTCGTCCGGCCGGGGCTCCCACTGGATCGCCTCGTTGACCCCGTAGATGCTCTCCTGGACGTGGAGGAACAGCCACGGGGCCTTCTCGTGTGCTATCTCCATGACCTCCTGGAGCTGCTGGGTCCGCTCGTCGGGGTCCTGAATCTGCTGGCTCTCGAGGATGGCGTCGCTGAGCTCCTCGTCGTCGAAGGTCCGGCTCGGGTTGTCCGGAACGGTGAAAAAGCCCTGGACGCCGTAATCGGCGTCGCCGGTGATCGTCCCCCATCCGATCATGTAGAACGGATGTGTGATGTTCTCCGGCTCGACGCCGGCGGAGTTCTCGTCGGAGACGACCGGGAACTCGACGATGTTCGCCTCGCAGTTGACGTTGCTGAGCTGGTCGATCTGGTCGGCCGCGGTCTGTGCGACCTGCGCGTCGTTGAGGTACCGCCCCTGCGGGGCGGTCAGCGTGATGTCGACGCCGCCGTATCCGCTCTCCTCGACGAGGCTCTCGGCCGTGCCGACGTCCTGTTCGTACGGCTCGACGTCCGGATTGTAGCCGTTTATGGCCGGCGCGACCGGCTGGCCGACCGCCCGGCCGAAGCCGCTGAGCACGTCCTCGACGATGCCCTCATTGTCGACGGCGTGGTTGATCGCCCGCCGGAACTCCGGGCTGTCGTAGGGCTCGACGGTGTTTTTCATCGGGCAGAATATCGTCCGGAAGCTCGTCACGTTCCGGATCTCGACCCCGCTGGCGTCCTGAATCGTTGCGACGTCCTCGGGCAGGACGTTTATCGTGAGGTCGGTCTCACCGGCCTCCAGGGCCGCCGCCCGTCCGCTGGATTCCGTGTTGGCCCGGAACGTGACCGTCTGGAACGGTGGCGCTTCGCCCCAGTAGTCGTCGAACCGCTCGAGGACGATCTCCTCGCCTGACGTGAAGTCGACGACCTCGTACGGGCCCGTGCCGTTGAAGTCATCGGGGCTGGAGCCGGAGATCGCCGAGTTCTCGGCGTCGTGGTTGTCGATCGACCACTCCCGGTTCATCGCCCGGCCGTAGTTGCCGTATTCGAACTCCGCGAGGCCGGGCGCGGCGCCGTACTCGACGGTGACGGTCAGGTCGTCGACAGCCTCCGCCCCCTCGATCGACCCGAGCCCGAACGTACCGATCGGGCTCTGGACGCCGAAATCCGGATCGAGCGTCCTGTTGATCGTCCAGGCGACGTCCTCCGCGGTGAGGTCGTCGCCGTTGTGGAACACCACGTCGTCGCGCAGCTGCAGGTCGGTCGTCCCGTCTCCCTGCACCTCCTGTCCTTCGACCACCCGCGGGAATATCCCCTCGCCGGGCCGAAAGTCGAATATCGGCTCGTAGATATGGTCGAACACGTCGAAGTAGTCCCCGGTGATGTGATCGAGCGGGTCGATCGTGTCCGGGAACTGCGACAGCGTGATCGTGACCTCCGCGGCGGACTCGGCCGGGTCGCCGTCACCGTCGCCCTCGCCGTCACCGTTGCCCTCGCCGTTGCCACAGCCAGCCAGGCTGACGCTCGCCACGGTCGCGGCGGCAGTGCCGCCGTACTGGAGAAACGTCCGCCGGTCGGTCGATTCCTTGTCCGGCATACACACTCATGGAAGAAGAATTATATATACCTTCTTGATGTGAACCGAGACGACCGGCGCCGGCCCGCCGCGCGCGGCCGTCGGCAATCGTCGGTTGCGAACGTCCGTCCGCGCGTCGGCCCCCGCGGCGACAGGGACGAGATCGCACACGACCTCGCGCCCCGGAAGCCGTGACGACCGACGAGCGACCCGGGGGATTGGCGCCGCGGTCTCGCCGGGGGTCCCGCCGGCGCGGCTCCTCCGGCCACCGGGGACGGTCGTCAGAAGAACAGTGACGGGTCGTCGTGGGTGAACGTCACCCGCGAATCGTCCGACAGCGGCCGGACATGGGTGTACATCACCCCCTCGTCGGTCGCCTGCCTGGCGAGTTCCGGCGTCCGGTCGATGGCGAGAAACGCCGGCACGACGACGGCGACGTCCCCGTCGCCGGCCGTCCCTTCGACGACGACGACGAGGAACCGCGTCCCCCCCTCGTCGGAATAGTAGACGTGGGATGTGTCGAAGGTGGCCGACTCGACCAGTTCTTCGAGCGCCTCGAACTCGTCGCCGGGCGCGAGCACGTCGAGGCCGTAGGGCTCGCCGGTCACGGGCGTGACGTCGCCCGGGTGGACGACGAGGGTCTCGTAGCCGTCGGCGGCGTACTCGGCGGCCGTGGTTTCGGCGTCCTCGAGCAACGCCTGCCACCGTTTCTCGACGGCCGGCGGCGGTTCGTGGGCGTCCATGCCGGGAGGCCGGCGCCGAGGAACAAAAGCGCGGTGGTCGCCGCCAGCAGTAGTGTTCAGATAGGGGTTAGGAGTCCAGAAAGCCCTCGGCACTCTCGACTGCTGCTCGCGGGCCATGCGCGGCGCTCCGCGCCGCGAATTCGAGGCGGTGAAACCGCCTCGCACGGCCCGCT
>PXRZ01000056.1:0-19537 GCA_003022945.1 Halobacteriales archaeon QS_8_69_73
CCTGAAGACGGCCTTCGGGCTGCTGACGCCGTGGACCGGGTCGGTCCGCTACCACGGCGAGGACATCTCCGGGACCGCGCCGGAAGAGGTCGTCCGGAAGGGTATCGGCTACGTCCCCCAGACCGACAACGTGTTCGGCTCGCTCTCCCTCGACGAGAACCTCCGGATGGGCGGCGTCGCCCGCGAGGACGATCGCCTCGAGGCGGTCGTCGAGGAGCTGTACGACCGGTTCGGGGTTCTCCGGGAGAAGCGGGGGGCGAAGGCCCGGGAGCTCTCGGGCGGCCAGCGACAGGTGCTGGCGTTCGCCCGCGCGCTCGTCACGGAGCCGGACGTCCTGCTGATCGACGAGCCCTCGGCGGGGCTGGCGCCGAACACCGCCGACGAGGTGTTCGCCGACGTCGAGGCGGTCAACGCGATGGATACGGCCATCCTGATGGTCGAGCAGAACGCGACGAAGGGCCTCGGGATCTCCGACCGCGGCTACGTCCTCGATCAGGGTACCGTCGCCTACGAGGGCGACGCCGACGGCCTGCTCGACGACCCGGAGGTGTCGGAACTCTACCTCGGCGGGTGAACTGCCGTCCGCTCACCGCGCCGCCTCCGGGCCGTCGGCGGCGACCGTTCCAAGGCAGCCGATGACTCCGTCAACCATCGTCTCGCGGCGCGCGCGTGGAGTCTCTCGGACACGCTGGCCGGCGGGCCGCCGGCGAGCCGTATCTGCCGTGTCACACTCGGTCGCCGAGAAGCCCGCCCTCGACGGTCAGCCCCTCGTCGTCGCCGTCGTCGCCGTCATCATCGGGGTCGGGGTCGTCGCCACCCCGGAGCCGGAATTCGACGACGCCGACGACCGCCAGCAGCACCGAAAGCGTCGGCCAGACGCCGAGCAGCAGCGCCACGACGAGCTCCGCCCCCTCGGCGACGGCGGGCTGGACGAAGGCGAGGTCGACGAGCAGGTACGCCAGGAGGCCGGCGCCGGGCGCCAGCAGGCCGAACCGGCGGTTCAGCGCCACCGGGAGGCCGACGAGCACGAGCGAGGCGCCGAGGACGTACCAGAGCGTGGCCGCGAGATCGACCGGCGGCGGCACCGTCGTCGCCGGGACGCCGGTGTCGATGCGCCACAGCGGGAGGACGGCCCGGACGGCGAAGATTCCCGCGTAGACGACGGCGGCCATCACGCCGACGGACAGCGCCCGGAACCCCGCGGCCGACGGCGGGGTCCGGAGCCGTCCGACCCGCGCTCGGACGAGCGTCTCCGCCAGCGCAACGACAGTTACGAACGGCCCGGCGACGAGGACGCCGGCAACGGTCACCCCGGCGTACCCCCCGAGGAGGGCGGGCAGAGCGGCGAAGCCGGCGAGGGCGACTCCCGGCGCAACGACCCGGTGGCGGAGCGCGAGCAGAGCCGCGCCGGTCCCGAGGCCGAACGGGACCGCCACGAGCGCCGCGTACAGCAGCAGCGTCGCCGGCAGGACGGAAGAGGGGGTGGTCGGCGCGCGAATCACGTCCGTTGCAACGCCGTATCCGACGGCGACGACGGCGGCGACGACGCCGACCGCGAGGCTCCGGCGGACATCCCTCCGCATGGGCGGTCCGTCGACCGGCAGGGAAATAAACGCCGCGTCGTCGTCCGTCGCCCGCCGCCCACGACGAGGCGTTCCAGCACCGCTCACCCGAGGGCCGTCGGACCCGCGTGTTTTTGCCGGCGCCCCGTCTACGACCGAGGTATGAGAGCCCTCACGCTCGGTCCCGAGGGGACCTACTCACACCGTGCGACGAACGCGGTCGCCGACGACGTGGACTTCGTAGAGTCGGTGACCGGCATCGTCGAGGGAGTCGCGAGCGGCGAGTACGAGCGCGGCGTCGTCCCCATCGAAAACAGTATCGAGGGCTCGGTGACGGAGTCGCTCGACGCGCTGGCGGACCGGAACGTCGCCGTCGTCCGTGAGATCGTCGCGCCCATCCAGCACGCGCTGCTGGCCCAAACCGGCGAGTTCGACGTCGTCCTCAGCCACCCGCAGGCGCTGGCGCAGTGCCGTGACTACCTCGGCCGGGAGTACCCCAGCGCGCGGACGGAGGCCGTCGCCTCGACGGCCCGCGGCGTCGAGCGCGCCCGCGAGGACGGGTCGGTGGCCGCGATCGGCCATCCGGCGACGGCCGGCGCCGACCTCCAGATGCTCGCCCAGGACATTCAGGACAGCACCTCCAACGCAACCCGGTTCGTCGTCCTCAGCCCGGAAACGGAGCGGTCCGACGCCGGCGGCAAGACGTCGGTCGTGGTCTATCCGAACACCAACTACCCCGGACTGCTCCTGGAGATGCTGGAGCCGTTCGCCGAGCGGGACATCAACCTCTCGCGGGTCGAGTCCCGCCCCAGTGGTGAGCGGCTCGGCGACTACGTCTTCCACCTCGACTTCGCGGCCGGGCTCTACGAGGAGCGGGCCCAGGCGGCCGTCGACGAACTGCGCGACATCGCCGTCGACGGCTGGGTTCGAGTGCTCGGCTCTTACGACACCAAGCACGTGTTATAAACCTACTTTTTACACGGCCGCTCGCCGGCGGCGAGCGGCCGGCAAAAGCTTGGGGAAAATATGCGCGCTGCGTGGCGGCTCCGCCGCTACGTCCGTTCGGTTGCGGGCTCCGCCCGCAACCCGCTCCTCCAGCCGCCTCGCTTCGCTCGGCGTCAGTCGTCGCGCGCTACCGGCGGCTCCCTTCGGTCGCCGCCGGCGAACGGCGCTCGCTACGCTCGCGCCGATGCTCCCCGGAGTTACCAACCACCAGCTCCAGCCGTACGACATCAACACCCGCCAGCATACTGCGACGAGCGCAGCGAGTCGCGGTTTCACCGGCGGCGAACGGAGTGAGCCGCCGGGTAGTTTTTCCCCAAGTTTTTGCGAGTCGAACGGGACCGAAGGTCCCGCTGACCATGCGAGCGGGCCGAAGGCCCGCGAGCAAAGAGAAGTTCCCGCAGCGAGCGGTGCGAGGCCGAACGTAGTGAGGCCTCGAACGAACGGTGAGCATCGCGAGCCGTGAGTAGCGAGCGAGGAAACCCGACGAGTAAAAAGAAGGCGTTACTCGGGCTTCAGGCCCTCGCTCTGCACACGCATGACGCCCTCGGCGTCGGGGAGGTTCGGGGCGTCGACGAGCTTGACGATACGCTTGTCCTGCTTGGACTTTCGGAGGTACATCCGGAAGGTGGACTTGTGGCCGAGGATGTTGCCGCCGATGGGCTTGGTGGGGTCGCCGAAGAAGGCGTCGGGGTTCGACTGGACCTGGTTGGTGACGATGACCGCCGAGTTGTAGAGGTTGCCGACCCGGTCGATGTCGTGAAGGTGCTTGTTGAGCTTCTGCTGGCGGTTGGCCAGTTCGCCCCGGCCGACGTACTCCGCACGGAAGTGAGCGGTCAGCGAGTCGACACAGAGCAGCCGGACGGGGTAGTCGTCGTTTTCGTACTCGGTGGCGATCTCCTGGGCCTTCTCGGCCAGCAGGATCTGGTGGTCGGAGTTGAACGCCTTCGCGACGTGGATCTTGTCGAGGAACGTCTGGACGAGCTCGTCCATGGCCTCGTCGTCATCGGGGTCGCCGTCGATCTCCCGCTCGTCCATCGTCGCCTCGATGACGTCGTCCGGGAGGCCGTTGACCATCTCGTCGACGCGCTCGGGACGGAAGGTGTCCTCGCTGTCGACGAAGACACAGCGGCCCTGGAGGCCACCCTGGTCGGCCGGTAGCTGGACGTTCACCGCCAGCTGGTGGGTCACCTGGGACTTGCCGGCGCCGAACTCGCCGTACACCTCCGTGATGGACTGAGTCTCGACACCACCGCCGAGCATCTCGTCGATCTCGGGGACGAGCGTCTCCAGCTTGCCGATCTGTTCGCGGCGCTCGAGGACGTCGGTACCGGTTTCGAAGCCGCCTACGTCGGCCGCCTCGCGGGCGGCCTGGATGATGTCGTGGGCGCTGGACTCGCCGACGTCGGCGGTGTTGGAGAGCTCGCCCGGGCTGGCGACGGCGATGCTCTGGAACGTGTCGTAGCCGTTGTCTCGAAGCTTCTCGGCGGTCGCCGGGCCGACGCCCGACAGGTTCTCGAGGTCTGCCGTTGCTGCCATAACCAAGCGTACGACCGCCCGGTACATAAAGTCTCGTTAACACCCGAGTGAAAGTGAAACAGCGGCACGGAACCGACCCGTCGGCGCGCACCGGCCGAACGTTTACCGGCGGGGCGTCAGCCCCACGGGTGGGCGTCGCCCTCCGGCCACAGCGGGTACCAGTACTCGGTGTCGTCTTCGACGGTCAACTCGCCGTCGAGGACGCTGTCGAGTTTGAACTCCATCTGCGCGTCCCGCTCCCGGCGTCCCGACGGTACGAACGGATAGTACGCCCCCCGGCGGAACGAGTACACCCAGTAGGCCGTCGTCCCGTCCCGCTCGAAGGCGAACAGCGCCGCCAGCAGCCGGGACCCGAACCCCTCCTCGACGAGCGTGTCGGCCGCGAAGTGGACGCTCGTGACCAGATCCTCGAACTCGGAGTCGTGCAGGACGACCCAGTGGTAGCCGTGGGCGTCCTCGACGAAGTCGGCGGTCGTGCCGGTCTCGACTTCGCCGCGGTCGAGGATGGCCTCGACCCGCTCGCGCGCCCGCCCGAAAGCGGTGCTGTCGACGTCGGCGAAACACAGCGCCGCGTCGCCGGTCGGCGCGAACTCCAGTTCCGCCTCCATCGTCAGGTACGCCGTCGACATCCCGAACAGGTCCTCCGGGTCGGCCTCGCGGGTCGCGTCGACCTCCGCGCTTAGTCCGAGGGCCTGCCGGAGCGTATCGAAGACACCCATCGTCGGTATTCCGCGCTCGTCGCCTTTCAACGTAGGGCCAGCCAACGGTTTATGAAGGAAAACGGAACCACCGACCGTATGAACTGAACTCGGCCGGCGCCCCGCCGGGGCGGACGCGCGGAACACGGGCGCCGGACGGCCATTCCGCCTGCTCGCTACATCTCGACGCCGTGGTCCTCCAGCAGCGTCTCGAACTCCGGCTCCTCGAGCGTCGGGACGTCGTTGGCCTCGGCGTCCTCTCGTTTGCTCCGGCCGGGGTCATCGCCGACGACGAGGTAATCGGTGTTGCTCGAGACGCTGCTCGTCGCCGACCCGCCGCTGGCCTCGACCAGTTCTCGGGCCTCCTCGCGGGTACGGGTCGGCAGCGAGCCGGTGAAGACGAAGGTCAGCCCGTCCAGAGCGTCGCCCGCCGTCTCGACGGTCTGCGGCTCGACGCCGTGCTCCCGGAGCCGTTCGACGACCGTGCGGTTCCGCTCGCTGTCGAAGAACTCTCGAACTTCCTCGGCGACCGTCTCGCCGATCCCGCCGACGGCCCGCAGCTCCTCGACGTCAGCCGTCATGACCGCCTCGAGCGTCCCGAACTGCCGCGCGAGGTCGGCCGCCACCGTTGGCCCCACCTCCGGGACACCGAGCGCCGACAGGAAGTCCGAAAGCGGCGGCTCCGTGGACGCCTCCAGCTCCGTCAGCAGGTTTTCGGCGCTGGTCTCGCCCCACCCCTCCAGCGCCGCCAGCTCCTCGGCGTCCAGCTCGTAGAGATCCGGCAGCGACTCGACGAGCCCCTCTTCGAGCAGCTGATCGACGGCCTTCTGGCCGAGCCCCTCGATGTCGAGGCCGGTCCGGGAGGCGTAGTGCTGGATCGCCCGCCGCAGCTGCGCCGGGCAGGCGACGCCGCCGGTGCAGAACGCCATCGGCCCGTTGCGCTCGACGGAGCTCTCGCAGACCGGACACCGATCGGGAAACGCGAAGTGACCGTCGCCGTCGGCCTCGACGACCGCCTCGATGTAGGGGATGACGTCGCCGGCGCGCTTCAATCGGACCCGGTCGCCGACGTCCACCCCCAGTTCCTCGATCTGCTCGGGGTTGTGCAGCGTCGCCCGCGACACCTCGACGCCGGCCACCTCGACGGGGTCCAAAAGCGCGACCGGCGTGAGCCGGCCCGTCCGGCCGACCTGCACCACGACGTCCCGGACGGTCGTCTCCTCGGTGCGGGCCGGGAACTTGTAGGCGACGGCCCACCGCGGCGCCCGCGACGTGGCCCCGAGCGTCTCGCAGGCGTCCAGCCGGTCGACCTTGGTGACGGTGCCGTCGATCTCGTAGCCGAGGTCGTCCCGCCGTGCCAGCATCTCCTCGCGGAACGCGACCGCGCCGTCGACGTCGTCGACGCGTCGTGCGTGCTCGTCGACGTCGAACCCCCAATCGGCGACGGTCTCGCGCCGCTCGAGGTGCGTCTCGAAGCCGTAGCCGCCGTCGTCCAGGACGCCGAAGACGAAGCAATCCAGCGGCCGCTCGGCGGTGACGGAGGGGTCGAGCTGCCGGAGCGTCCCGGCCGCCGCGTTCCGGGGGTTGGCGAAGGGGTCGTCGCCGCGCTCGATGCGCTCGCGGTTGTACGCCTGAAACGCCGCCCGCGGCATGAACACTTCCCCGCGGACCGCCAGGAAGTCGGGGTAATCGTCGCGGAGCTCCAGCGGCACCGACCGGATGGTCCGGACGTTCTCCGTCACGTCGTCGCCGTACTCGCCGTCGCCGCGCGTGGCCGCCCGCGCCAGCTCGCCGTCCTCATAGACGAGCTCGACCGACAGCCCGTCGAACTTCGGCTCGCAGAGGTAGTCGACGGGCCCGCCGTCGTCGGCCGCCGCCAGCCGCTCGCGGACCCGCTCGTCGAACTCCCTGATCTCGCTCGCCTCGTCGGCGGAGTCGATCGACAGCATCGGCGCGACGTGCTCGATTGTCTCCAGTTCGTCCACCGGCGCTCCGCCGACGCGCCGGGTCGGGCTGGTCTCCGAGCGGAGATCGAACGACCCCTCGAGGGTCTCCAGGCGATCGAACAGCGCGTCGTACGTCCGGTCGGGGATCACCGGGTCCGCCTCCTGGTAGTAGCGGTGGTCGTGGTACCGTATCGCCTCCCGCAGCCGCTCGACCTGCCGTCGAGCGGTTCCCTCGTCGAGCGTCTCGACTGGGGCGAACTCCGACGGCGGGTCTCGGACGTACGGGTTGTCCTCCGGCTCCTCCATCGGCGGTGGATCGGCGCCCCTGGGCAAAAAACCGGGCGAATCCGGTTGTCCGTCGAGGCTACAGCCCGGCGACGTCCTCGATCGCGTCGGTGAGCGCGCGGATGCTCTCGACGGTGTGTTCGCCCATGTGCCCGATGCGGAACGACGCCTCGCTCAGCCGGCCGTAGCCGCTGGAAAAGACCATGTCGTACTCCTCCGAGACGGCCTCGACCGTCGCGGCGACGTCGACGTCGCGGGTGTTCTCGACGCAGGTGACCGTCTGCGATTCGTACCCTTCCTCGGGGAAGGTGTCGAAGTGCTCGCGGGCCCACCCGCGGGCGTATTCGGCCATCTCGCGGTGGCGCCGGTCGCGGGCCTCGTGGCCCTCCTCGAGCATGTGCTTCATCTGCTCGCGGTAGGCCAACATCAGCGGGATGGCGGGCGTCGAGTGGGTCTGGCCCTTCCGGTCGTAGTAGTCCAGACAGCGCCGGAAGCCGCCGTACCACGACGCCGAGTCCGTCTCCAGTTCCCGCTCGTAGGCGGCCTCGCTGACGGTACAGACGGCGAGTCCGGGCGGCATCGCGAACGCTTTCTGCGTCGAGGTGAAGATGCAGTCGATGTTGTGGCCCTCGATGTCGATGCGGTCGCCCCCGAGACAGGAGATAGCGTCGACGACGAAGTAAGTGTCCGGGTAGTCGCCCAGCAGGTCGCCGATCGCCTCGATCGGGTTGCGGACGCCCGTCGACGTCTCGTTCATTACCGTCGCGACGGCATCGTACTCCTCGTTCTCGAGGGCGTCGTGGATGTCCTCGGGCTTGACCGCCTCGCCCCACTCGTAGTCGATGCGGTCGACCGTCTTGCCGAGTCGCTCGGCGACGTCGGCCTGTCGCTCGCTGAACGCGCCGGAGGTGGGCACGAGCATCCGGTCGTCGACGAGGCGGTGTCGAGGAACGTCTTCGTATCCTCGACGATGGTCGTGTAGAGGTCGGTCATCCGGTCCATCCGGTGGCCGAACATCGGTTCGCACATCGCCTCGATGACGCCCTCGCGGACCTCCGTCGGCCCCGGAAGGTACAGCGTCTTGTCGGGATACTCGCCCGTGTACTCTCGTTTCTCCGTCACCGAACCACCTCGAGTGGGTGGAATCTGACGACGAGGGTGCATGGGAGTTTTGATATCGGGCACGACGGGGCTTGCCGGCTGCCGCCGAGCTACGACCGGTACGGACCGGTCCCGATGAGTCCGAGTGACACGGATCGGCGCAGGGACGGTATTTACTCGATCTCAGAAGAAATAAACCGGGGCCGTCCGCCCCTCCAGTATGCGCAGAAGAGCATTCATGACGGCGGTCGGGGTGACCGCGGGGTGGACGCTACTTCCGGGGACGACCGGTGGGGCCGACACCATCCCCGACCTGGCGTTCGATTCGACGGGTAGCCTGCTCGACGCCGACGGGGAGACGCTGACCGACGACTCGCTGATAGCCGTCCGGGCGGAGACGACGGCTTACAACGTCGACGAGGACGACAACGGCGACGCCGTCGACTACCCCGACGGGACGGACATCCCGCTCGTCGCGGTCGACGGTAGCGTCGTCGGGTTCGGCGCGATGCTGGTCACCGACGACGCCGACTTCTCGTACGGCAACGACGAGTTCGTCCTGAACGTCTGGGACGACGAAATCGGCGGCGGGACGGTGCTGTGGGACGAGGGCCACGACCAGTTCTACGACCTCTCGCAGTTCTCGCAGTTCGAGTCCTACGCCGAGGACCGCGGCTACACCGTCGAGGCGACGACGAACTTGGAGTCGGACCTCGCCGACGCGGACGCCGTCGTCGTCACCTCGCCCTCGGAGTCGTTCAGCGACGCCGAGAAGGACGCCCTCTCCTCGTTCGTCGCCGACGGCGGGACGGTCCTTCTGCACGACCGGTCAGATTTCAGCGACTACGACGAGACGGACAACCTCAACGACATCGCGTCGGCGCTGGACCTCGACTTCCGGTTCAACGACGACCAGGTGCTCGACGACGACAACAATGATGGCCCGAACTACGTGCCGACGACCGGGCGGTTCAACGAGTCCTCCTTCGATTACTTCGCCGACCGGGAGGGCATCTCGACGACGGGGTTCCAGCGGGGCGAGACCTACGAAGCCACCGTCGAGAGCGTCGCCGACGGCGACACGTTCACCGCCCGCTTCGAGGACGGCAGCACCGAGGAGATACGCGTCCTCGGGGTCGACACGCCCGAGTCACCCGGCGCACAGCAGTTCGAACGGCCCGCCGAGTGGGAGGGCCTGGCCAGCGACGCCCGCCCGTTGGTCGAGGAACTCGCCTTCGACTCGACCAGTAGCCTGCTGGACGAAAACGGCGATCCGATGTCGGGCGACGGCGTGCTTGTAACCGCCGAGTCGACGGCGTCCAACGAGGACGCCGACGGCAACGGCGACGCCGTCTCCTACCCCGACGGCGCCGACATCCCGCTCGTCGCAGTCGACGGAACGGTCGTCGGGTTCGGCGCGATGCTGGTCACCGATGACGACGACACCTCCTACGGCAACGACGAGTTCGTCCGCAACGTCTGGGACGACCAGGTCGGCGGTGGGACGGTGCTGTGGGACGAGGGCCACGGCCAGTTTTACGACCTCTCGCAGTTCTCTGAGTTCGAGTCCTCCGTCGAGGAGGCGGGCTACACCGTCGAGGCGACGACGGACCTGGAATCGGACCTCGCCGATGCGGACGCGGTCATCGTCACCTCGCCTTCCGACCCGTTCGGCGACTCGGAGCTGTCGGCGCTGTCGTCGTTCGTCGACGACGGTGGCGCGGTGTTCCTGCACGACCAGGCGGACTACAACGACTTCGACGAGACGGCCAACCTCGACGACATCGCGTCGGAACTCGGCGTCGGATTCCGGTTCAATGACGACCAGGTCTCCGACGACGAGAACAACACCGGCCAGTCGTTCGCCCCGACGACGACGCGGGTGACCGACGCCTTCCGGTACGGGGCCGACCGGGCCGGCGTCGACGGCGAGACGCCGCCCCCCGACTACCCGTACCTCGCCGAGTGGGCCGAGAAGGCGACGGCGTTCGCCGAGGACGAACTGCTCGGGAAGACGGTCGACATCAGTTTCGACGACAGCGAACCCGTCCGCGACGACTTCGACCGGTTGCTCGCGTACGCCACCTACGACGCGTCCGGTAACGGATCCCGGGAGACGCTGTACAACGCCCGCCTCATCGAGGACGGCTACGCGCGGGTGTACGGGTCGACGCTGTCGCGCCACGAGGAGTTCTGGGCGCTGGAGGACGCCGCCCGGACCGACGGGACCGGCCTATGGGCCGAAAGCGACGTCGGGGCGGCGGCGCCGATCCGCGACCGGCCGGTGACGGAACTGTTCGTCCCAGACGCGGTGACGGTCACGACCGAGAGCGGCGATCCCGCGGCCGACCGGGTCCCAGTCGCGGCCGAGTCGACCGCCTCGCCCGCCGAGGCCCCGCTGGTCGGCACCGACGAGGCGAGCAACGCCGCCGTCGTCGGCGGCCTCCTCCCCGACGAAGGATACGAACTCCAGGAGGGCTCCGGCTACAACGTCGCCGGCTACGGCAACTTCACGTTCCTCGCGAACCTCGTCGACTCGCTGGCCGACGGAACCGGTCCGGTGCTCATCGACGGCGGGCACGGCCAGTTCGGCGTCGACTACGGCCTCTCCAACGAGGACGCCGCCTACTTCGGCCGCTATCTCGAGGGCTTCGACATCGCCTTCGAGCAGACCAACGACGTGACGGGCGACAGGCTGGCCGACGCCCGCGCGCTGCTCGTGACGACGCCGCCCGAAGCGTTCAGCCGGGCGGAGCGTGACGCCGTCGCCGCCTTCGCCGACGACGGCGGGGCAGTCGTCCTGCTCGGCTCCAGCGCCGCTCCGAGCGAGGCGGCGGGGAACCTCGACGACCTCGCGGCCGCGGTGACGGACCTCCGGGTCGGCGGTCAGGTCACCGACGACGAGCGGAACCTCGCCGGGGAGCCGGCGGACCCGACGACGCGGAACTTCGCCGCTGGGTCGGGGCTGTTCACCGCCTTCGGCGCCGAGGGCGGCGACGGCGGTGGCGGTGGCGGCGACGCCGAGGAGACGACGGTGTCGGTCCGCTTCGGTGGACCGTCCGGGCCGAACCTCGCCCGCGACGCAGCAACGACCGGCGACCTCCTGGCGGACGCGTTCCCCTCGGGGCTGTCCGGCTTCCGCGTCACCGTCGCCGTCGACGACACGGACGTCGTCGAGATGGCGGGCGCCAGCTACCCCGACGCGTACGCGCCGACCGAGGAGCCGACGGTCGCCGCCGACGGCTCATCGGTGACGGTGAAGGCGGCCGACGCCGACGAGACCGTCCAGCCCGGTGCCGAGGATGTCGTCCTCGCCAGCGTCGAGTTCGACGCGCGGGCGCCGGGGACGACGGACGTCTCCATCACCGTCGAGTCCCTGGACGACGACGACGGCTCGCGCGTCCCGACGACGACGGCCGACGGCACGCTCGAGGTCATCGACCTCCGGACGGTCGGCGACGGTGACACCCCGACGGACCCCGACGGCGACGGTCGCTACGAGGACGTCAACGGGAACGGCCGGGTCGACTACGACGACGTCGTCGTCCTGTTCACCAACAAGGAGACGACCGCCGTTGAGGACCACCAGGAGGCGTACGACTTCAACGACAACGGCCGGTTCGACTTCGACGACGTCGTCGAACTGTCCGGGGAGGTCTCGGGCGACTGATGCCGGAGCGCACGCGAGCCGCGGTCGTGGCCCTGACGGTGGTCGGCCTCGTCGCCGGCGGAGCAGCGGCCGGCGCACAGACGACGCCGACGGTCGACCCGGGCGACGCGACGGTCGCAGCCGGCGAGACGACGACCGTCGCGGTGACGCTGTCAGCCACCACGGACGGGCTCGCCGGATTCAACCTGACCGTCGAGACGACGGACGGGACCGCACGGGTCGTCGGCGCGAGCGTCGCCGCCGACTACGGCATCACGACCGAGCGGGTCGAGGACGGTCGGGCGACGCTCGAGGGCGTCGACATCGACGAGAATGTCCGGGCGGGTGCAACCGACGTCCGGCTCGGAACCGTGACGGTCCGCGGCGAGAGCGCCGGCGAAACCGACCTCTCGGCGTCCGTCCGCCGGATGGACGACGACGACGGCGACCCGGTGTCGCCGGAGACGGAGCCGGCCGCCCTGACCGTAACCGGCGGGTCGGACGCGTCGACGGCGACCGCCGCTGCGGGCGGCGGCGACGACGGCGGACCGACGTCGACCGGGACCCCGGGGACGACCGAATCCGCCGGCACCCAGACTTCCCCGTCGGACGGGGAAGCAGCGGCCGGCGCCCGGGAAATCACCGGGATACCGTCGAACGTCGTCGCGGTGGCCCTCGTCGCGCTGCTGGTGGTCGTCTCCTTCGTCGCGGGGCTGGCCGCCGGCCGGTTCCGGTAGCGACGCCGGACCCGGGGACGGTCGCCCGGGTCAGGCCTCGCCGAAGGTGGCGGTCGGGTCCGGCACGACCCGGACCAGCACCGGCAGCGCGGCGACGACGACGATCGCCTCCAGCCCGCCGGCGACGAGAAACGCCGCCAGGAAGCCGAGGCGGTCGGCGACGGCGCCGCCGACGAGGATGCCGCCGAGGAAGCCGAGACTGCCGAAGACGTTGAACCCGCCCATCGCGGCGCCGCGCTCGCCCGCGGCAGCCATGTCGGTGACCAGCGCCATCGTCGCCGGCGCCACCAGCGCGCCGAGGACGCCGACGACGATCATCCCGGCGGTGGCGACGGCGGCCGTCGGCGCGAGGCCGACCCCGACGATCGCCAGCCCGTAGCCGATCGACCCGGCGACGACCGGGACGACGCGGCCGACGCGGTCCGACAGCGCCCCCAGCGGGTACTGCAGCAGCGCGAACGGGGCGAAGAAGCAAGCGAGTACGAGGCCGATCGCGGCCGGGTCGAGGTCGAAGGTTTCCCCGAGATAGAACGTGCCGACCAGCCCGAAGAACCCGGCGGTGAAGCGGTCGGTGAAGCCGAAGACGTAGGGGACGAGCAGCTCCGGCGTCCGCCGGACGCCGGCGAGGACGTCGCCGAGCTCGGCGTCCCGGCTCGGCGCGCGATCGGGGACGGTCGCGACGACGGCGGCGACGGCGACGAGCAGCGCCGCGGAGGCGACGAGCGGCGCCAGCGGCCCGATGGTATACAGTTGCCCGCCGATCGGGGCGCCGAGCGCCGCGCCGGCCCCGATGGCGATGCCGGCGGCGCCCATGTTGCGGCCGTGGCCGCCCTCGAGGTCCATCAGCATCGTGATGGCCAGCGAGAAGGCGCCGATGGTGAACGCGCCCTCCACGAACCGGAGCGCGAGCGCGAGCCCGAACCCGCCCGTCCCCGTGCGGACGGCGGCGACGAGTGCGAGATACGCAGCTGCGCCGCCGACGGCCCCGGCGACGATGAACGGCGTCCGCCGGCCGGTCCTGTCGGAGACGGCCCCCCAGACCACTGAAAAGAGGACGAACGCTACCAGCTGGACCGCCAGGAACGCGGTACCGGCGTCGATGGTCGGCGCTGCCCCCAGCGCGGCGACCAGCTTCTCGACGCCCGGGTAGACGAGCAGCTGCGTGAACAGGACTACGAAGACGACGGCCGACAGCCGGACACGCTCGCTGCGGCTCACACCCCGACGTCGGGTCCGGCGGCATAAATCTGATACGTTCGTGGCCCCGGCGTGGCTCGCGAGGCGGCGGCCTTCGACGACTGCCGGCCGACCCAGCGAGCGGGTCGAACCCGACGGGGCCGGTCGCTTCCCGCATCCTGCCGGTGATCGACACGATGTCGAACCCTCATCAGGACACTCCTGCGAGGCGCACAGCGGTTCGCATTTCCGGGACGTCTCCCGTTCGTCGCGCGTACCGACGACGGCCGCGTCTCGGTCGGCGTCGACGGCGCCGACGACTCGCGCGGCACCGTCACCGCTGGCGGTCTCCCGCGGCCGCCCGGCTGACCCCAACGAATGCACAGCTATTCCAGGCTCCAGACCCTACCGGAAGTATGGGCGCCGAGCACGCGTACCGGTGTTCGGGGTGTTTCGACCACACGGTCGACCGCGGGTTCGACACCTCGCATCTCTCGACGAACTGTCCGGTCTGTGACTCCTTCGAGCGGTTCGTCAACGACGATGTCGTCGCGCAGTTCCGGGCCTTCGAGGAGTCGCCGCCCGACGGCGTCGACTGGGAACGGCTCGACCGCCGCGAGCGGCTCCTCGTCAGCGAGCGCGTCGTCCGTACCGACCGCAGCGTCAAGGACTTCGAGATCAGGGAGTGAGCGGCCCGGCGGTTCGCCGTCGCTTGGTACCGCTCGGCGTACCGTTCGTTACGGAACGCGAGTCGAGAGGGGTTTGAACCCGGTGCGAGACTCGCAAGGCTCGTCTCGCGTAATTCAAATCCGCTCTGCCGGTTCACTCGACGGCTCGCGCGGCTCGACGGTTCGCTGCACGGGCCGAGAGGGATTTGAACCCCCGACCATCTGGTTAAAAGCCAGACGCTCTGCCAGACTGAGCTATCGGCCCACACTTTGTGGTAGTCGTGGTTCGGAGTAAATCCTTTCGGTCGGACCCTCTCGCGGTCAGCGGTCCGCCTCCAGCGCCTCGGCGATGACGGTCCCGGGGTCGGAGTCTTCGAGCGTCGCCCGGCGGCGAAGTTCCCGGTAGGCGTCCGGCGGCAGCGACACGCCCATGCGCCCGAGGTCGATGCCCTCGGCCTCGAGGGCAACGTCGACGCTCTCGCCGTCATTGATCCGGGAGGCGGCCGCCCGGACCTCCCGGACCGTGAGGTCGTGATCCAGCGTCGCCCACGCGAGCAGGAACCGCGACTCGCCGGAGACCCGGGCAATGTGCTTGGCGGCCGTCGGGGCGATCTCGCCCGAGGCGACGTGCTGGCGGACCGACCGCGGCAGGTCGTGCACCCGAGCCCACTTCCGGATAAACGACACCGTCACGTCGCCGCCGGCACGCTCGGCGGCGGCCTTGTACGAGCCGGTGCCGCGGACCAGCGCCGCGCACGCGGCCGCCCCCCGAAGCATGAAGACGTTGTCGTCGTCGCCGACGGAGTTGTTCGCGAAGTTGCCGACCGTGTCGGCCGCCGTCGCGAGGCTCTCCCCGTCGGTCGGGTCGAATTGGACGGCCCGCTCGCCGGCGAAACGACCGCGGATGACCGGATGGCCGACCGGCGACTCGCGGTCAGCCGGCGGCTCGGCATCCGATCTGTCACGCATTGATGTCGGCTACGCGGAGCGAGAAGAAAAACGTCCCGCCCCCGCTACGTCTCCGACTCCTCGTCGCGCTCGTCGGACATGTGCTCCCAGATCTCGGTGCAGCCGCAGCCGTCGTCGACGTCCTCGAGATGGCTGGTGTCGACGTCGTCGTCCCGCTCGTCGTCCGCGGGTCGGCTCATCGCTTTCCCTCCTCGTACAGTTCGGGAGCGACGTCCGCCGAGGTGTGCTGCCGCCCGTTCTCCCGCCGTCGATCACTCATCATCCGCCCGTTCGCTCCCGCCCGTATTAATAACCACATTCCACGTCAAAGGCGCCATTGCTCCGGGGTACCGGAGCATGGTGCCCCTTCCTGTGACGGTGGCCGACGACGGAACCGGGAGACGGGAGCCGGTTTGACGGCCGAACAGCGTCGTAACGACGGACGAGACGACGGGCTTACCAGGCGGCGTCGCCTCGGTCCGCCCGTGACCACGTCGGTACATCAGCTGGACGACGGGGCGTGGCTCAGCGTCAACGACTCCCGTGAAGTGAACGTGAGCGACCTCTGGTGGCTCGCGCGGCAGGACTTCTGCGACTGCGAAATGGCGGACTTCCTCGCGGAGGGGTTCGTCGAGATCGGCGTCGACCACCCGGACGTGGAAGGCCGGGTCGCCGGCCAGTGCATCGCCTGCGGCGAGAGCGGCGTCACCGACTGGCTGACGCTCGGCCGGGTCGTCGACCCCGACGAGGGCGAGTTCTACGCCGTCGACCCGACGAGCGTCCACGTCCCGGAGCGCCGACGCCGGCTCGCCCGCCCCGCCGAATCATAAGCAAGGGTTGCCGGTAGGGACGAGACGCGGGGAGGTTTGACGAGACGCTCGGTGGTTTATGAGTTCCGCCGCACCGTATCCGTATGGCTAGCAAGGTCGAAGGCTGGAAGGACGAGGTCTACGGCGAGGAGGTCCGTGACCACCTCTTCCGGTTCGCCGAGGAGGGGTGGAGCGCCATCCCCGACGAGGAACACGACGCCTGGTTCGAGCGGTTCAAGTGGTGGGGACTGTACCACCAGCGGAAGGGTCAGGAGTCGTACTTCATGATGCGCATCGGGACGCCGAACGGCCGGATGACGCCCGAACAGCTGCGGGTCGTCGGCGAGATCGCCCGCGACTACGCTACCGGCCCGGTCGATAACCCCGAGTTCGGCGACGCTTACTGCGACTGGACGACCCGTCAGTCCATCCAGATGCACTGGATCCAGCTACAGGACATCCCCGAGATCTTCGAGAAGCTGGAGGCCCACGACCTCTCGACCATCCAGGCCTGCGGCGACTCCTGGCGCAACATCGTCGGCTCGCCGATGGCCGGCCGGGACGCCGACGAGCACATCGACGCCTGGCCCGTCATCAAGGAGCTCAACGAGACGTTCAAGGGCAACGACGACCACTCCAACCTTCCCCGGAAGTGGAAGGTCGCCGTCACCGGTGACACCCGCGGCTCCGGACAGGCCGAGATCAACGACCTCGGCTTCGAGCCCGCGACGAAAGACGGCCGGAGGGGATTCAACGTGACGGTCGGTGGCGGCCTCTCCCGGAAGGAGCCCCGCTTCGCCCGCGACATCGACGTTTTCGTCACGCCCGAGACCCTCCCCGACGTCGCCGGCGGCCTCTCGGCGCTGTTCCGCGACAACGGCGACCGTGACGACCGGTTCAACGCCCGCATCAAGTTCCTCGTCGACGAGTGGGGCACCGAGAAGCTCCGGCGCGTTCTCCAGGAGGAGTACGTCGACTTCGAGCTCCCGTCGGCCGGCGAGGACCTCCGCGAGGGGTACACCTACAACTCCGGCCGGAGCGACGAGACCGGCGACTACGTCGGCGTCCACGACCAGGTCGACGGCCAGAACTTCGTCGGCCTCTCCGTGCTCGTCGGCCGCATGGGCGCCGAGGACGTCATCGAGCTGGCCGACCTCGCCGAGGAGTACGGCTCCGAACTGGTCGGGCTGACCCAGCGGCAGAACATCGTCGTCGCCGACATCGCCGACGAGGACCTCGACGAGTTCCTCGCCGAGGACCTGCTGGAGAACTACTCGCCGGATCCCCACCCGTTCATGCGGGGCTCCGTCGCCTGCACCGGCACGGAGTACTGTTCGCTGTCCATCGTCGAGACGAAAAACCGGATGGTCCGCTATGCGCGGTGGCTGAAGGACAACGTCGAGCTGCCCGAGGGCCTCACGGACTTCCACATCCACCTGTCGGGCTGTACGGCCTCCTGTGCCCAGCCGCAGATCGCCGACATCTCGCTGCGCGGGATGAAGACCCGCAAGAACGGCGAGCCGGTCGAGGCGTTCGACATCGGCCTCGGCGGCGGGCTGGGCGAGAACCCGCAGTTCGCCGACTGGGTCGAGATGCGCGTCGCCGCCGACGAGGTGCCCGGCTACATCGAGAACCTGCTGGGCATCTACGAGGAGCGCCGCGACGAGGGCGAATCGTTCCGCGAGTTCATCGCCCGCCACACCGACGACGAGCTCAACGGCCTGGCCGAGCCCGAGGAGACCTCCTACGAGGACCCCTACCTCGGCAACACGAAGCTGACGTGGTACCCCTACGCCGACGACAGCGACATGGACGCCGCGCCGACGCCGGCCGACGACTGAGCGGCCCGACGTCCCGACCCGCGCAGGCGGCCGCCCGGATGCGGCGGCTCCGGGCCAGTATTATCGTTCTCGCTCTCGAAGCGAACGCATGCCCAGACACCGGTGTCCGGACTGCGACGTCGCCATGGAAGAGGTCGATTACTCCACCGCCGGCGCGGCCGGCGCGACCGCCCGTGCGCGTATCGACGACCCGCGGAAGTCAGGTACGCTTGGCGTCGGCGGGATGACGTACCTGGAAGCGTACCTCTGTGCGGACTGCGGACTGGTTCGGTTCTACGCCGAGTGAGAATCGACCCGTCGCGGCCGGACGGCGCGTGCAGGGTCCGCCGCCAGCCCGGCCGTTTAATCCGTGGAGACGCTACGGAAGGCGAGACCACAGATGTCGGACACCGACCGACCGCACGACGTCGTCGTCTGGGGCGCCACCGGCGTCGCCGGCGGGCTCGTCGCGGAGTACCTCGCCGAACGGTACGACCCCGAGGAGCTGGCGCTGGCGCTCGGGGGCCGCGACGCCGACCGCCTCGACGCACTGGCGACGGACCTCGCCGAGACCGACGACCGGCCGCCGATTCCGACGGTCGTCGGCGACGCGACCGACCCCGAGAGCCTCCGGGCGCTGGCCCGCGACACGCGCGTCGTCTGTACGACCGTCGGCCCGTACACCACCTACGGGACGCCGCTGGTCGAGGCGTGTATCGACGCCGGCACCGATTACTGCGACCTGACGGGCGAGGTCAACTGGGTCCGGGAGACCGTCGACCGGTTCCACGAGGCGGCCGCCGACGCCGGAGTCCGGATCGTCCACAGCTGTGGCTTCGACTCCGTGCCCGCGGATCTCGGCACCGCGCTCGTCCAGTCCCGCGCGAGGGAGGCGTTCGACGCGCCCTGCGAGACGGTCCGGATCCACCTCGAGGACGGCGACGGCGGCGTCAGCGGCGGGACGCTGGCCAGCTTCGCCGAGCTGTTCGACGAGGCCTCCTCGAACCCGGTGGTCCGGCAGACGCTCCGGAACCCCTACTCGCTGGCGCCGCCCGGCGAGCGAGACGGCGTCGACGACGGGATGCAGCGACTCCCGCAGGCCGACCGCGACCAGGGGGTCTGGACCGCCCCCTCGCCGATGGCGCCGGTGAACGAACGGGTCGTCCGGCGGAGTAACGCCCTGCTCGGCTACCCGTGGGGCCGGGAGTTCCGCTGTACCGAGGTGGTCGACACCGGCCATGGACTACCGGGGGCCGCCGCCGCGGCCCTCGCCACCGGCGGGCTCGGGCTGTTCGCCGCCGCCATGTCCGTCGATCCGGTGCGGGCGGGGCTCCGGCGGTTCGTCTTCCCCGATCCCGGTGAGGGGCCGAGCGAGGACCAGGCAGAGAACGGCCACTTCACCGTCCGCGTTATTGGCCGCGGGACGGCGCCGGAGGGCCGCTTCGCCGTCGAAGCGGTCGTCGGGGCGGACCTGGATCCGGGCTACGGCGCGACGGCGCGCATGCTCGGCGAGTCCGCGATGTGCCTGCTCCGCGACGAGACCGACTCGCCGCTGGACGGCGGCGTCCTGACGCCCGCCTCGGCGATCGGCGTCCCG